>CBINHQ010000243.1:0-4383 GCA_966250475.1 uncultured Chitinophagaceae bacterium | reverse complement strand
GCGTCTGCTTGATGGCAGCCTTGTTAAGAAATGAAACCTCCTGCGCCAGGTCGATAACAATGGTCTCACCTTCCTGATGGTGATCCTTTCTGAAATAGTAAGCCAGCTTCATGTTACCACGTAGAATGAAGAAGATGCTTACCACAAGGCCAATTCCAACACCTTTCAGCAGATCGGTAAGCACTACTGCAATCACGGTAACAAGAAAGGGCACGAATTGGTGCTTCCCAGATTTCCATACGTGGCGAAATACCTTCGGACTCGCGAGTTTCAAACCGATCATGATCAGAATTGCCGCAAGCGACGCCATTGGAATCTTATTGAGAATGCCGGGAATTGCCAGGATCGCAAGTAGTAACAGCACTCCGTGGGATATGGCCGATAACCTGGTCCTGGCCCCGGCGTTAATATTCGCAGTTGTCCTCACAATTACTGAGGTCATCGGTAGTCCGCCAATCATTCCCGAAATCATGTTGCCAATGCCCTGTGCCTTCAGTTCTTTGTTAGGACTAGAGTATCTCTTCTTAGGATCCATCTTATCGCCCGCCTCGAGGCATAGTAATGTCTCGATGCTAGCCACAACAGCTATCGTTAGTCCGACTATCCAAACCTGCGGATTCGTGAAAGCGGATAGGTTTGGCGTATTGAACTGTGCAATGAACTCATTGAAGTTAGATGCCGAAGGAAGCGTAACGAGATGCGCCTGTGAAATTGCCAGGCTCGATCCGCTGGCTATGAAGAGCTCGTTCATAATCACTCCCAATGCCACCACCACAAGCGCTCCGGGACCGGCCTTGATCTTCTTCAGGAATTTCACCTTGTTGAATGCAATGAGCACTCCTATCGATACCACAGCAATAATAATCGCTCCGGCATGAGAATAGTTCACGGTATTTGCAACGTCGGCTAACACACCCGAGGCCGAGCCTGCATCCAGAGAAAAGAATGCACCATCGTGCGCCTTATCGTAACCAATTGCATGAGGAAATTCTTTCTTGATGATGATGATGCCGATTGCAACCAGCATCCCTTCAATCACCGCCGTCGGAAAGTAACTCGAGAATGTACCGGCCTTCACAAGACCAAGCACTAACTGAAGAAATCCTGCGATTACTACGGCAACGAGAAAGGTTTCATATCCGAGGTCAGTTATCGCTGCGAGAATGATCGCAATGAGACCTGCTGCAGGACCAGCTACACTAACATGCGAGCCGCTGAGGCTTCCCACCACAATACCGGCGATCACACCACAAATGATTCCCGCGAAAGGCGGAGCGCCACTCGCCACAGCAATTCCAAGACACAAAGGCAGGGCAACGAGGAATACAACTAGCCCCGACCTGAGATCACATTTTATGTTTTCAGTATTAATTTTCATTGTTGAGGTTTAATTGATCAAACACTTACTAGTTTTCTTTCAGGATTCTTATTGCGGGTCAAATTCTTGAAGAAATCAACCTGGCCAGTGTCTACGTTGTACACTCCGCCCAGTATGCCTATCTCACCTTTGGAAAACATTTCCTTCACAATCTCGCTGCCGACGAGAATCTGCTCAAGACTATTCTCCACATTGGCATATGCAATAGCATCGCTGAAGAGATGGTCTTTCTCTTCCTGCAACATTGCTTTGCTGATTGAAGGCTTGATGCGATCGAGCAGAGAAGTGATGTGCCCGTCGCGAATATTTCCCTTTGCGCTTTTGATTGCTCCGCACTCTGTATGCCCGAGCACCATGAGCACTTTAGAGCCCACATACTTCACCGCATACTCTATGCTGGCGATAATATCATTGTTTACGATGTTTCCTGCTACACGAATACTGAAGAGATCTCCGAGGCCCTGGTCGAATATGAGTTCAACAGAAGTGCGGGAGTCCATGCAACTCAGGATAACGGCAAATGGATACTGCCCCTCGCGAGTTTGATTTATCAGTGCGAGATGATCATGATCATACTGCAGATTTTGCATGAAACGCTTGTTTCCATCGAGCAAAATCTGGTAGCCTTGATAGGGCGTGAGATTCTCAAGGTATTCTTTCGAATGCTTTCTCATTAAATTATACGTTTACACGATCGCCAATAGATGGCGACTCAGGGTATTTGAATCGATTTATGCGCATTGCGCACGTGGATAGCCTTAGCGCAGAACTGTGCTAAGCCTGTTTGATGGTACTTTGATTGTACTGAAGATGTGTACTAGGAAAAATTGGGAGGCGGTACGAGTAATTCGCCGTGGAATGCATGGTATGTATCAGCATGTTCACACATGTGCCTGAAGGTGGCTACAGAAAGAAAATGGTCAGCCTTATCGTGACCATGTAGATATTCTTCCGAAAATGTGCTGTTACCTGATTTCTCTTCGGTATTGTTTCCAAGAGGAGAAGGAGCCTCTTCCTCGCTGGAAGGTGCTGACGGCATGCTTTCAGCCGATATCTCATTCTGGGCAAACTGGTCCTGCAATACCGCATTTACGAACGGTGCACTCACAGTCAACCACAGCAACGCCAGGATCATGGCCACTGCCGAAGCCTTGTGAATGGTGCGGTATATCGGAACCTTCTTCATGTTTGGGGTGTAAAATAACGTATTAAATTTCTAATTTGAAAATTTGAAAATTTGAAAATGGCTCCGCGTGCACTGGTAACCCTTGTTTTGTTATTGTATCATAAGGTGCTAGTTCATTTTCAAATTTTCAAATTTTCAAATTCCCCCATTTAAAGAACTAATTTTGCTCTAATGAAACGTTACGAGAAGCTATTAAGCGACAATAAGAAATGGGCAGAGAGGCGGGTAACAGAGGATCCTGAATTCTTCGATCGCCTGTTACACCTTCAGACTCCCGAGTTTTTATGGATTGGATGCAGCGACAGCCGAGTCCCTGCAAACCAGATCACAGGAACACAGCCTGGTGAGATATTCGTGCACAGAAATGTGGCGAACCTTGTTATCAATAATGATGTGAACCTGCTTAGCGTGCTCGACTTCGCGGTGAACCATCTCAAGGTAAAGCATGTTATTGTTTGCGGGCATTATGGCTGCGGTGGCATTAAGGCAGCGATGACCAACATAGATTACAAGGCTGTACTCAACATGTGGCTGAGAAACATCAAGGATGTATATCGCATTCATCGTGCAGAGTTGGACGCAATCAGCGATGTGCAGCAGAGAGAAGACAGGCTTGTGGAATTGAATGTGCAGGAGCAGGTGTTTAATCTTGCAAAGACTTCCACGATCCAGCGCGCATGGAGAAATGAGAAGCGACCGCACCTTCATGGCTGGGCTTATGGTTTGAATGATGGAATCATCAAGCCTGTCTGTGAGATGGAGGCCGGCACTCCCATCGATCCGATCTATGAGTATGACGGCCTGTAGAAATTTCAGCATTAATCTCACTCACTGCTTTTGAGATTGGATTTGTTTATTTATTCATTTAGCCAATGCATAAAGGGAAAGGAATTACGAGTCGAATTAACCTGGCAGTCTTTGCCAAATTTTTCAAAGCAGGATCAACCGGCGGTATTCTGCTGCTGTTTTGCGTGATAGCATCCCTCACCATTGCCAATACGAGTTTGGGTGCTGACTTCGAAAGCCTTTTGAATAGAACTATTGGCTTTGAAGGCACTGAGCTCAATTACACCATTACTCAGTGGATCAACGATGGACTCATGGCAATCTTCTTCCTGTTGGTGGGGCTTGAGATTAAGCGTGAACTGGTGGAAGGAGAGTTATCGACTCCCAAGCGTGCGATGCTGCCCGTGGTTGCTGCCTTCGGAGGTGCGATTGTGCCGGCAGCAATCTTTCTCGCCCTAAACTCCAATACGCCTACCGAAGGTGGTTGGGGAATTCCCATGGCAACGGACATCGCGTTCGCCCTTGCAGTTCTGTCATTGCTTGGCCGCCACGTTCCTCCTTCGCTAAAGATCTTCCTTGCCGCACTGGCGATCGTGGATGACCTGATTGCAATACTCGTGATTGCAATCTTCTATTCTTCGGATCTGCATTTGCAATACCTCCTCTTCTCCGGATCGCTGCTTATCCTTATGTTCATACTGAACCGTCTCGGAGTAAAACACCTCGTGTTCTACCTGATTCCCGGTGCACTTCTCTGGTACTGCATTCACCATTCTGGCATACACGCCACGATTGCGGGTGTATTGACGGCGATGACGATTCCTACCACGAAGGATGCAAATGAATCACCGCTGGAGAAGCTTGAACACTTTCTTGCGAAGCCGGTGAACTTCATCATCATGCCGCTGTTTGCCATAGCAAATACCAACATCAGGTTTGAATCAGGAATGATGGAAGGGTTAAAGAGCGAGATGGGGCTCGGCATCATCCTAGGGTTGTTCCTCGGCAAACCGATCGGCATTACGCTAACATC
>CBINHQ010000242.1:0-4389 GCA_966250475.1 uncultured Chitinophagaceae bacterium | reverse complement strand
GTTACCCTGACTGGACAGCAGAAGTGTGGACGAATAACATTCCAAACTCCGCCGGAGCGAGCCAGTTGGGAACTCCATTTATCTCTGCCGGAACTACGGCACCCTCAACCTATACTCAGGTTAAGCGTTCGTTCACCCCTGCAGTAAGCGGCGTATACTTCTTTGCTATCAGGGTGAACGCTAATTTCAATCCCTGGTATCTTAGCTTTGATGACTTCAGGCTTGAAGAGACTCCCGCTTGTGCGGCGCCATCCGGTATTACTTCAACAAATGTCACAGCTACAACGATTGATTTTTCATGGACGGCCTCTGTCAGTAACCCGGCGGATGGATATGAATGGGAAGTGAGAACTTCAGGTGCGCCAGGAAGCGGAGCGGCCGGCCTTGCTGCCAGCGGAACAACTCTCGCCGGTGTAACGAATGCAAGTGCAACAGGTCTTGTAGCGAATACTGATTATAATATCTATGTGAGATCAGTTTGTACAGCAGGTTCTGCTTTCAGCTCTTGGGATGGACCTGTAGCCGAGCATACGCTTTGCAATACGATTACCTCATTCCCTTTTACCGAGACTTTTGAAGATGCAAGTGTTACAAGGCCCTGCTGGATTAATGATCAGTTGACTGGTTCCATAAAATGGGAGTATGGCACTGGTGCGGGAAATGGCGGAAACGTAACAACTGCTCACGGTGGTACCATGAATGCTCAATATCAAGGAACCTTCACAGGCAGTTCAGCCAGACTCGTTTCTCCGGTTTTCGATCTTTCTACCATGCCTGCGACTGGTGCACAAGTTCGCTTCTGGTTTGCTAACCAGGAGTGGTTAGGTGATCAGGATGAGTTGAGAGTATTCTACAGGACATCTCCAGTATCACCATGGACTCTCATTCCTGGTGCAGAATTTACCAGCAGCGTGGGTCAGTGGACAGAAGTGGAATTGATTCTTCCAAACTCTACAACCAGCGAATACCAGATTGCATTTGAAGCAGCTGAATTCTTTGGACGTGGTGTAGCACTTGATGATGTGACTATTGAAGTGGCTCCAACCTGTCCGAAGCCAACACAGGTTTCAGCGATCGGTATTTCGCCAACTTCGGCAATGGTTTACTTCACCTCACCCGGATCTGCGTTCATCGTAGAATATGGTGCGCCCGGTTTCACTCCTGGTACTGATAACACAGCAGGCGGTGGTACAATCGTTCTTGGGGCATCTTCTCCAATCACAGTGAATGGTCTTACTGCTGGCACTACTTACGATTTCCATGTAAGAAGAGTGTGCGTTCCTGGTGTTGACTATAGTGCAAACGTATTGGCAACTGCGTCTACACTTTGCGATGCGGTTAACGTTCCATACCTCCAGGATTTTGAAACAGCAACTCCGCCCGCAGGATTCCCAACCTGTACAAGCATGCAGGATGTGAATGGAAACAGCGGACCCGATGCGAATGTTACCGGCGGCCGTTGGACAACATTTGCGGGCACTAGCGGTGACACTTACGTTTCTCCGACTAACGTGATTCGCTACCTGTATGATCTTCCTGTTCCAACTCGTCCGGCTGATGACTGGTTCTTCATTCAAGGTCTCAACCTGAATGCCGGCACCAACTACAGGCTGAAGTTCTTCTATAAAGCTTCTGATGGACCTAACTGGACAGAAAGACTCGAAGTGAAGTATGGTACGGCTGCACATGCAGGAGCAATGACTAATACACTGTACACTAATAATAACATCAACTCTGCCATTGCATCACCATGGGATTCGGCAATCGTCGATTTCTCACCGGCTGCATCTGGCGTTTACTACATCGGTTTCCATGCCAATTCACTTGCTGACCAGGCGTTCCTCTACATTGATGACATCAGTGTAAGGGTTGCTCCGGTAGTTGATGTGGGCATTACCGGTATTATCACTCCTGATCTCACTTGCCCTGTTAACGGAGTATTCCTGCAGGCTACAATCAGGAATTACAACACTAATCCTGTTGACTTCTCACAATATCCGGTTACGATTAACGCGGACATCACAGGTGCATCAACTGGTAGTGCTACTACGACGCTTACCACTGGTACGCTTGCTCCGGGTGCATCGATGACTGTATATCTCGATCCGGCACACAACTTTGGTCCCGGTAGCCACAACGTCACCGTTACCACAGTTTCGCCCGATGATCCTGAGACTGGCAATGATGCGTTTACCACAACAGTCAATGTATCACCCAATCCGACGACCCCAGTAATTTCTCCGGCTGTCGCAACGGTTTGCTCTGGTTCTACTGTGATGCTCAGCACGCAGTTCACTACACCGCCAGCACCTCCTGTTACGCTTCCTGCAGTTAGCTCTGGAGCTATCTCGGTAAGCATTCCTGATGGAAACGCAGCAGGTACAACCACAAGCCTCAACGTGACTGGTGTGCCGGCAGGTGCAACCATCACTGGCATAAGCATATCACTGAACCTGACTCATACATGGATCAGCGATATGGTGATCAACCTCAAGGCGCCGAACGGAAATATCCTCAACCTCTTCGATTCGAAGGGTGGTAACGGCGATAACCTTGTAAACACAGTGATCAGCTCAACTGGTACTGGATCTCTCGGTGCAGCAACGCCTCCGTTTACGGGAACCTTCGCTGCAGATGCGTCGAATGGCGTAGGTCCTACAGGTAACGAATCAAATGTTACTAGCTGGGCAGGTCTCTACTCTGTAGCAAATGGCACCTGGACTCTCGCATTGCGCGACCAGTTCCTGCTTGATCCCGGTACGCTCACATCATGGAGCATTACGATCTCATACCAATTCCTGAACCCTGAAGTGACATGGACACCGAATACGTCGCTGTTCACCGATGCTGGAGCTACAACTCCATATGATGGCAGCAACTCCCCCGTGATCTATGCACAGCCTGGTGCATCAACCACATACACTGCTACGGCGACAAACTCTGCAGGATGTACTGCTTCGAGCACAGTTAATGTGAACGTAAGCGAGTTCCCTGATGTTACGATCGGAAGTCTTCCTGACACAGTTTGTACTAGCGATCCAATGATCACGCTTCCTGCATCACCTGCTGGTGGAGTTTGGAGTGGAATCGGAGTATCGGGCAACAACTTCGTACCGGCATCTACTGCGGTAGGTACTTACATGCTCAGCTACAGCTACACAAGCCCGGCGGGTTGTACAACTACCGAGACTACTCAGATTGCTGTGAAGGATTGTCCGGAAAGAATCATCAGACTGATCGATAATGCTGTGATGATCTATCCGAATCCAAACAATGGTCAGTTCAACGTACATATCAATAGTACGCTGTACAGCTACCTCACCATGAAGGTTTACGCTAACGATGGAAGGCTCGTTCATTCAAGACAACTGAGCGGTCTCACATACGGTAGAGTAATTCCTATCGACCTCACTCACCTCTCTGGTGGAACATACATGGTACAGTTCTACTACGATGGTGGAGTAAGAACATCTGAGAAGACCTTTAAGATGGTAATCGGACATTAATACTAAAGGATGCTATAAAGCAAGGCGCCTGCACAAGCAGGCGCCTTTTTTTTGGCAGAATGAATTAACTAGATTTGCATTCATGGCCAATCCCAACCTGGATAATGAAAAATCGAACCTGAGTGCGGCGGACAGGGAGTTTGAGAATAACATCAGGCCCTCGCAAATCGCCGACTTCTCAGGCCAGGAACAGATCGTTGAGAACCTGCGGGTATTCATTAAGGCAGCGAAGATCAGGGGTGAGGCGCTGGATCACATTCTCTTTCACGGACCTCCCGGACTCGGCAAGACTACGCTCTCGAGAATTGTAGCGAATGAACTTGGGGTGAACATCAAGGAAACTTCAGGACCGGTAATTGAAAAGCCAGGCGACCTCGCAGGCCTTCTCACCAACCTCGAGCCAAATGATGTGCTCTTTATCGACGAGATACACAGACTTAGCACAGTGGTGGAGGAATATTTGTATGCAGCGATGGAAGACTACCGCATCGACATCATGGTGGATACGGGACCAAATGCGCGCAGCATTCAGATCAGTCTGAGTCCGTTCACTCTCATTGGCGCGACTACAAGAAGCGGTTTACTGACAGCTCCCTTGCTTTCAAGATTTGGAATTAAGTCAAGACTTCAATACTACACTTCGGCTATACTGGAAAGGATCATCGAAAGATCTGCAAACATCCTGGGGACTACAATTACCAAGAATGCGATTGCAGAAATATCGCGCCGCAGCAGGGGAACGCCAAGAATTGCAAATGGACTATTGCGAAGGGTGCGCGATTTTGCACAGGTGCTCAACGATGGCATGATAGATCATGGTATTACCCAGCATGCCTTGCGTGCGCTTAATGTTGATGAGCATGGGCTCGATGAAATGGACAAC
>CBINHQ010000241.1:0-4394 GCA_966250475.1 uncultured Chitinophagaceae bacterium | reverse complement strand
GGGCTTTGCGAAAGATGTATGGGAAAAACTATAGGAAGCTTAAACCAACTCTGTGGGAATTTCCTTCGATACCGAAACAAAAAGATACCAGCATAAAGCCATCAACAGGCTTTGATGAATTGCGGTCTTCTTAACGCTACGAAGGACGCTTTTGTCCTTGGTAACCTCCATCTCACAAACAGCCATTGGCTTCTCCATCGACTCGTCATAGATCGCCAGCCGGGATTCACCTTCTCCAGTAAGGGAAAAATAATACCGCTGATCGTTCAACTCCACGAAGTGTTGCTTGTTCTCTGTCTTCACTTGCGCGATGCGAACACCATATTCATTTCGCATCACCATTCTGTTCCTCAAAAATCCTTCATACCTGATCTGAAAATGTCTCTTCTCACCCCCACATTCAAGCCTTACAAAATTTGAGTTGGAATTTGATACCATCGTTAAAAGCTTGCGGCCATTATTCCATAAAGCAAATACTTTTTGCTCCAGGTCAGTGGTGACAGTTTCCCAATTCATAATTGTAGTTTTGTGTCTCGAATTCAGCGAAAAATTACGCAGGATATTAATTGATAAAGGCGATGAACCTAAAATTAATACTAACTTCATATTGGAGCGGCTAATGGTGTATAACCTGTGCAAAACTTGATAGCTATCCACTTTTTAAAGCAGATTTAAACGATGAGTATTATTAATAAAGAGGAAAATGAATTCCTGGAACGGGCGATAGAACTCTCGAGGGAGGGCATGAAGAAGGGTGAAGGCGGGCCATTTGGATGCGTGATTGTGAAGGACAATAAGATCATCGCGGAAGGCAACAACAGGGTGACTTCTGCCAGCGATCCCACAGCTCACGCGGAAGTAGTTGCGATCCGGGAGGCTTGTAAGAAGCTGAATGATTACCAATTGACGGGTTGTGATATTTATACGAGCTGCGAGCCTTGTCCCATGTGCCTTGGAGCAATATACTGGGCCAGGCCTCGAAGAGTTATTTTCGCGAATACAAGACAGCAGGCGGCCGCTATCGACTTCGATGATGATTTCATCTACAAGGAGATCAACTCTGACCCCGAATCAAGGAGAATCCCATTCATTCACTTTCCGCACGACAAGGCGCTGGAAGTCTTTACCGAATGGAAAGAGTGGGAGGGAAGGAAGAAATACTAATGTTGCCTGTCATATTAAAAGGCCAACTCATCGAAGAATGTATCAAAGAATTGCCCATATTTCCTTAGTTGTCGAAGATTATGATAAAGCTATTGAGTTCTACACCAAGAAACTCGATTTTCAGTTGTTAGAAGATACTAAGCTAAGTGAAGAAAAGAGGTGGGTAATCGTAGCCCCTAACGGAGCTAAAGAATGTAGTTTATTATTAGCGAAAGCTGCGAATGAACGACAGGCCCAATTTGCAGGCAATCAAACAGGAGGAAGAGTGTTTCTGTTTCTTTTCACTGACAATTTTTGGAGAGATTTCGAAAAACTGAAGAGCAGAGAAATAAAATTTGTAAGACCACCTCAGGAACTTGAATACGGAACAGTTGCGGTATTTGAAGATTTATACGGAAATATGTGGGACTTAGTGGAACCAAACGAAAACAACAAAGGGTTGATTAAAGACCATACAAATTGATGCGTTACCATCGCCAATCCACAGTTGTTATTTGCCAGATGCAATCAGTTTTTCAATGATCAGGTAGCAGATCACGACCAGCAGTATCAATATTAGGATGGAGGCGTAGAGCCAGGATTGATCAGGAAGTTTCAGTTTATCCCTGCGCTTTTTCTTTGCGGCAATCTTCTTCTTCAGGTCGAGGTTCAGCATCTCAACCATGGATTCAATCTTCCGCTTATCGTTAATCTCACTAAGTCCTTCCAATGCTTCTCCTGCAAATTCATTATCGATGAGCTGCTTTTCTAGCTCATGCTTCTTTTCGGCCGAAAGCTTTCCCTGCAGGTAAAGCAAAAGCGTTTCCTGATCAACCTCAGTGGTCAAATTCCCTAGTATGTCTTTAAGGTTGTCAGCCATTATTCACTTCGGTTTTCCTTTAGTTTTCTTTCAATAAGTATGCGGAGATTACGTTTTCCGTTTTGAATGTAACTTTTCACTTGCAACATCGAATAATCGGTGATTTCGCTGATCTCCTGATAACTTTTCTTCTCCAGGTAAAACAAAGTTACACATTGACGCTGTTCAGGATTTAGCTGTGTCAAGGCTTCCTCCATAACATCCATCGTCATTTCGTTCTCCGTCAATTCCTGCCGGTCGCTTACCTCGTCGGGGGCGGCCAATACCTGCTCGTTTATTTCTTTCGGTATCTTTCCCTGGCTGTCGCGAAGTTTCATCAGACAATGGTTCTTCGCGATCATGTATATCCAGGAGCGGAAGTATTCAACCTTGTATTTCTGTAGTTCCTGTATCACCTTCAGGAATACTTGTTGCACACTATCCTTTGCATCATCTTCATTCTTCAGGTACTTCATGCACACACCGAGGAGCAGGAGGGTGTATCGCTGCAAGAGCAAACCCAGCCATTCGTTGTTCCGGTCAGCATAAAACCGTGCTAGTAGCTCCTGATCGGTCATATTTTCAATATCGCCTGATCTCAACCTTCTCGTGTTTAGTGTGCGTGGTCAAATTTAAGAGGTCCTGTACCGTAAACTAATCAACTAACCGCAATTTCGCAATTTCTATTACGATGATGCGAATTGGAAACAATTTCATAATCTCAAGCCATTCTTTCTATCACTATCTTGTACCCTAAAAGGAAGATAATGAAGTTCGCATTCGTAAGCGTTCCCGCAGCGCCAGTGTACAGGAAGGCTGGCCATAAGACTGAAATGGTAAATCAGCTTCTCTTCGGTGAGGCGGTGCAGGTATTGAAAGAAAAGGATAAACAATGGGCGAAGGTCGAGAGCCTACACGATGGATACAAGGGATGGATCGTGCGATCGCAATTGGAGGAGGCTTCGGAAGAATTTGTACGACAGGCGGCCACTCATATCACTACCCGGCATATCACAACTGCTACTCTCGACGAACAAACCATCAATCTTCCTGCAGGTTGTTTTCTTCCTTCATTCGAGAACGGATCAGGAACACTTGGTATCAGAAAATATTCAATAAGCACTGAGGTCGTGCAAAGAGGCAGTTTCTCCGCCGATCCGCAGTCGCTACTCTCCCGCGCAAAGGAATGGCTGAATGCGCCCTATCTCTGGGGAGGCAGAACAATCCTCGGGGTGGATTGCAGCGGATTCGTTCAGGTGAACTTTCGCCTTTCTGGAAAAGACCTTCCCCGCGACGCATGGCAACAGGCAGGAACCGGAACCACCATCAAACGCTTAAGGGATGCACAGCCAGGTGACCTTGCATTCTTCGACGATCGGGAGGAAGTTGTACACGTGGGAATTCTAATGAGTAGCAACCAGATCATTCACTCATCCGGCCGGGTGAGGATCGATGAGATCGATAAGAAGGGCATCATCAACAGCGATACCGGAAAGCGTACGCATAATCTTGGGGTGATAAAGAGAGTCATTGGGGAATGAGATGAACTGAGGCAATAAAAGAATTGCAATCAGAGTTTAAGAGATTCTTTAATGACAAATTTGGGACGTTTTCTTACGAATTTTTCACCGTTAAAAAAGCGTGTGAAATACGTCATTATCCCCTTGCTCCGGTCTGGACTCAGAGGATATTTGTGAGACAATTGAGTTCGGTCCGAGATGATCCTGATATCCGAGTGGAGACTATTGCTGAACAACCGATGGCTGGATGGAGGAATGTTCTGGTGGATGGTGTGTGGCGGGTTTGAGTTGTGAAACCCGTGCAGGGAGCCTTTACACTAAACTAACAATGGCTGGTTGGAAGGTGGGGGAGGGAGGGCCCCGCCGGGAGCTCGACCACTTCGAGCCTGCACCTCTTCCCAAATTTCTCATTCTGAATATTCCACAATTCTCCATTCATCCTTCAAAAATCCCATCCGAAAATTCTTAATCCCCCTCCAATATTTCTTCATCCGAAATTTCCCCCTTCTCACCATCATTACACCAACCCCTAAAACACCAACACCGCCTCATTCTCCCTCTGCCTAAACCTTACAGTAATCACCAACGCAACACTCTGCGACTCTGGTATCTCATACCATGCAAGTGTAAATGGAGCGAGCATGTAATTCGGAAGGAAGTAATTGTATAACTCTCCGGTCATGCCTTCTGGCGTTTCGGTAGAATGTTTGTGTTGCGGAAATTTTTTCTTCCAGTAACGATGAATCTTTTCAAATTCCTTCTTTATTTGCTTCTTCCCATTATCATTAAGCTCATTCACCGCGAACAGCTGGTAGGTGAAGATTGTATCAGCAGGAAGTGAATCTACTATCGTAAGAGAAACCTCGCTAAGG
>CBINHQ010000240.1:0-4402 GCA_966250475.1 uncultured Chitinophagaceae bacterium | reverse complement strand
CGAATCTTGAGATCTACAAGTGATGTATCATCGAGGATCATCCACTTCGCCTCATCCTTCAACTTAACAACGATGTCAGGCTTCGAGGAAACGATATCGCGGTTCAGGATGTGTACGCCATCGAAGGTCACATCCAGCAATGGATTGAGACTATCAGGCTTCACAAAGAATTCCTTAAACGCAAAATTGTTGAAGGTATGATGCTCTGGCTGATCATCGTCAGGGTTGAAGTTCACATACAATACATTCTTACCCGGCAGCAGATTGGTGCCAAGTGCAATATTAAACATGAGCGTATCGTTCGGCGATGAAGTTCCCAGATCCTTCTGCCTTGGCACGTTCACCTCAGTAACGACATTGTTCGCCCCCGTAATGTTGAGTCTTACCTTGAGACTGTCGAAGTCGACGTTCGAAATATTCTTAAATCCTATTCCAAAATTCAGCGGCTCTCCCACTTCCAGTGTATCCTTGAAGTTCAGATATATATTTGGAGCAATCGCACCTTCCGGAACCGGAATGTATGTCAGTCTCCAATACCTCAACTGGAAAGGCGTCAGATTAACCGAATCCTGATTCTTCATTCGCAACTTGAGATACGGATACTGCATCGCATCGATGGAAGAAATATCGAAGTCCTGACCCGCAGCGTCAATTCCAGTAAAGATCGGAGTTTCTACACCGGCATTGTCCACACCAATCACATCCACAGACGGCAAATCGCCTTCAGTTGCGTCAGCCGAAGTTCCTCTCCACTTCAGATCCTTCCATCCTTTTGCAGGGCCAAACTTCGGTGAAGTGAGATATCCCAGAGTGTCTGGCGTGTTCAAATCAACCGAAAGCGTGATCGCATCGTAAATGCCGCTGCTGAATGTATACTTCGGTATGAATTCAGAATGATTCTTCCTGTATACAAATATGAATGCCCTTGGCCTGTTGAACGAATCGATGGTCGCGAAGCCTTGATCCTTCAGCCTGTGATAGATTGAATTTCCTGCGCCCAGGTTATTCTGATCGTTCTTCCAGTCTTCCGCATACGTATTTGAAAGCGGATCAACACCCGAACAGTTCCTCACCACAACATAGTGCCCGTCGGGAATGAGATCGAGGAATTCCATCGCCATTCTTCTCTTCGCAGAGTCGAGAATGTTGTATTGGAAGTTCCAGGAACGATCATTGCCACATACTGGGTCACTTCCATACTGCCCCGGGCTTCCACTTTGCGGACCATTATACCACGGTTCGAGTGACACAGGATCGAGCACATTGAAAACTACGTTTGATATACCACAAACACTCCTAATTCGGTCGTCTTCATCGATTGTAACAGAAAAACCCGCAGCCTGGGAGAAACCTGTTGGAAATACACCGCTTCGTACAAATATGTTCCTGTGCCTGTCGCCAAACTCAAACTTGCGACTCGTTGAGTCAAGTGAAAGCCTGTCGAACTTGCTTTTGAAATGCTGGTACAGATGCGACTGATTGAAACCAGGCTCGCTGTTTGGCAAGTAAACAAACGAAGATGTATTCCATTTAGGTGATCCAGTGATTGCGGACGGCGCAACTCTCCAGTAGTACACTGTGCTGTCGGTGAAAGTTAAGCCTGGCGAAAACTCAAACACACCACCTGAGGAAGTCAGGTTTCTCGTCACCTTCAAAGGTGAGTTGAACAGTTCTGTCGTGTCAATCTCGAGGAGATAATCTCTGCTCTCCGCAAACGCGTTTGCAGATGAAACCACGAGCTTAATGTCCTGCTGATTTACGATAGAGTAATTGTACGGATAGATGGGCCTTGCCTCATCCTCGAATATGAATACCTCCTTGGTAATGCTGTTATTCGTCTCGTAGAGTTCATCTACCACATTGTCTGCATCAACTGTGATGGTAATCTTATTCAACCCCTTGTCACGCGTGGCGATTATCTCAATTGGATATCTGAGTGAATCAAGGTAACGGATGCCAGGAATGGTATCGCGATGAATTACTTCAGTTGAGAGATCAGGATAGGTTCTCTTCACCTCCACTACGATGCTGTCGCTGACAGCCATGCCAATGTTCATCATCTTCACATCCATCACGAACTCCTCTTCGGCAATTGAAACGAATGAAGGCGAAATGCTCACAAGCTGATCTTCTATCACATAATCCGGCTTGGGGAAGTTGTAAAGCTTCAGCGCAGGGTCACCATGAAGAGTGAACTGCTCGCACTGGAATCGTGCGTAGAAGTCATTTTCGGTATAAGTGTTGAACACTTGCGTGATGGCTTCCACCATTGCCTTACCTATCGACTGCCCATAGTGGGTGGTTGAAAATGCCTTATATAATCTGGTATTGTAGATGTCAAGATAGTGCACAATGCCAAGGTGCGAACTCGCAAGGAACGCAATGGATCCCTTCTGCGGCTCAAGCACATAGCGCTCCGACAATGATTCCGTGGCGAATAACCTTCCCGTTGTGAAGTTGAAGAAGTTTCCGGCGTTACAACCCATCACAATGAAGACGGGGTACTTGCCAGTGTTATCGTAGTTCTGCGGATTGTCGAGGTTGAACTCGAGCGTGCTCGCGGAAGAGTGACCAAAATAGGTAAGTATCCCGATGCCCTCGTTGAAGAGTTGTGTCAGCTTAGCACTGTTCATCTGTTCCACCGCACTTGCAGAGTGCTTGCTGAATGAATAAACGGTCCCACCATACATGGTGTCCTCAATTATTTGCTTGTGACCGTTAAGCGCGCTTTCCAAAAGTGCCTGTTGTGCTTCTTCGCTCGCACCGGTTACGTGTACCACATTCTTCATCCATGCCTTGTCGGCGATTAATGGAGATGAGGTAAGTCGAACCTGTTCATACTCGATTACTTTTTCAAGATATGCTGCCACTTCGTAACCATGAACGGCCGAGATTCTTCCGATTGGCGTTAATGGTCTGGAACTGCCCGGCTCGGAAGCCAGCATGTTATCGGAAGCAGGATAACCAAAGGTTGGCACGAGAGCAAGCTTGTGGAAGTCTGCATTGTTTTCGTATCCCCTTGCCTGCGGATACACAAGACCTTTACCTATCAGCAGAACGTATTGCGGAGTGGTTTGGAAGTTAGCTCTTGCCCAGCGTATGAAGTTTCGGATACCGAGCGGATTTTGTTTGATTCCAAATCCAAACTGGTCAATCAACTCCTGCACCATGTACACATGCGCGTTAAATCCACCTCCTGCAGTTGAGCTGCGATAGTTCTTGTAATCTTCAATCGGATTCGATCCAGTAGGCGATGTTGTCAAAATCGGGTTAGAGATGATTAGATAGTCACCCTGGTTCTCCGGCTTTGAAAAATCAACAAAGGTCTTTTGCTCCAATGTATTCACAACTACTGGCAGAGTGGGAAGTTGGCTGAAGATCACAAGCTTTCTGTCTGTGGCTGACGGCTCAAGCGCAAATCTTACGAGTGGTGCAGCGCCGAGGTCTCCAATGTATCTCTTACCATTTGTAAGATCGAAGAGAATCGGAGGCCAAGCTGCATAGGCGAATGCGGAGAATTGTAGAAAGTTTCCGTTCGCGTTAGCAGGGAGTTCAAACTCGAACACATTCACCGAGTTCATCACAAACTGCCTTGGGTATTTTAGTTCAATGTTGGCAACCACCATACGGTCAACAGGCATTGGGCACTTGTTGTAAACCTGGATGTTGGCCACGTTTCCACTGATTTTCGAAATATCGACAGGCGTCTCGAGGTGCGAAACCTCATAGTAATTCATTGTCTGCCCTGCAATGGAATCTCCATTCAGATGAACCTTGTAATACCTCGGATTTCTTGCGTTACCTGCCGCCGTTACCCTAAGTGTCGGTGTTGGCGCTCCAGGTCCCGTGTACACACGAAGGTTACTATTGTTCGAAGCAACAAAAGCATTGGTTGCAATGTCGCCTGATGTCCATCCCTCACCATAATCGAAGACTGATGAATAAGTATATGAATCGCCCACGAGTTCAGCCCTTCCAGTATGCAGATTTGTCTTGAACTGTGAGCCTACTGTGTACATGAAGAAAGGCTCTACCGGCAGCACGTTTCCTGCCACATTGTTAGCAGTGGGCACGAGGCGCTTGTTTTCTGAAGTAACAGGATTTATGGTGAGAAAATATACTGCCGAGTCGGAAAGCATGCTGTGCTTGTCACTAATCTGGTGAAGTGGATTATTGAAGAAATCATGATCGGGTTTACCATCATTCATTTCACCCCAGAACTCGATATAGTCAGACGGGCCAAAGATTCCGGTTTGAATGGAAGTATAAATAGGAATCTGCACACCATTTCTCCAAAGCTGCAGGTATTCAGCAGGAGTGTTCTGTATGCCGTATGCCGCAAGTGTGGTTTGTGGAATGCGGTGAATACGGGTGGCGGCCACCTTGAATTTATAGTAGGTCT
>CBINHQ010000239.1:0-4419 GCA_966250475.1 uncultured Chitinophagaceae bacterium | reverse complement strand
CCGTAGAAATTCAGGTTTTGCAAAACGAGATTAGCGCCCTCCTGCAGCAGAGTGTCGTGAATTCGCTGCTGCAGCGTGACGGGAGTCTCACCCTCGATGGGTTCCTGCTTCTCCGGCGGAGCTATCGGTTCCTGAGGTATTTCTGCTCTTGTGTAAAATATCTCCACCCTGCGGTTCAACCTGCGGTCTTCATCAGTCTTATTTTGATTCAACGGCTGCTCCTCACCGAATCCCCGCGTCTCAGTAATTTGGGTTTCCGGGATCCCCTTACTGACAAGAAAGGCTCGCACGCTGTTCACCCTACGCAGTGCCAGCGCATCATTGTATGCATTCGTTCCCCTGGAATCGCAGTGACCGAAGATGGAAATTTTAGATGATGCGTTAGCCACCGAGAATTCGCTCAGTTGCTGCCTTGCTTCGGCTGTCAGGTCATGGCTGTCGAAATCGAAATAGACCACCAGTTTCTCCTGTGAAAAGGCGGAAACCGAGGCGAAAAATAGCAGTGAGGTCAGGAATTTTCTCATTGTTGCCGTTTATTTACTTAAAGTTCAGTTGAATTACTGTTAATAAGGCTTTCTCCTGCTAATTTACCCCATTTCAGGCCTAATTATCCTCCTTATTTGGCGTACCTTTGCGGGCCGAAAAGCAGACATTCATAATGAAAATAAAAGGAGCAACACATGATCAGTGTAAAGGATTTGAAACTGGCTTATGGAAAGCGCGTATTGTTTGAAGACGTTAACCTGAACTTCACGCATGGCAATTGCTATGGAGTGATCGGTGCGAACGGAGCAGGAAAGAGTACCTTCCTGAAAATCCTTAGCGGCGAGATCGAACCCAACAAGGGAACGGTTGAAATCACTCCCGGAGAGAGAATGGCCGTGCTGAAGCAAAACCAGTTTGAGTTCGACAACGAGACTGTCCTTAACACCGTGATGATGGGTCACACCCGCCTCTGGCAGGTCGCTCGTGAGCGTGAGAAGATCTATGCTCTCGCTGATTTTACCGAAGAAGATGGCATGCGTGCTGGAGAGCTGGAAAGCGAATTCGGAGAAATGGGAGGCTACACCGCAGAAAGCGATGCCGGCACCCTTCTCGGCCAGCTCGGAGTAGGCGAGGAGCATCACCAAAGCCTGATGAAGGACATTCCCTCCAACCTCAAGGTTCGTGTGTTACTTGCACAAGCTCTCTTCGGAAATCCCGACATTCTCCTGCTGGATGAGCCTACCAACGGTCTTGACATCGAAACCATCAGTTGGCTGGAGAACTTCCTTGCCGACTACCAAAATATCGTCCTGGTCGTGAGCCACGACCGTCACTTTCTCGATGCCGTGTGTACACA
The DNA here is from genome assembly GCA_966250475.1 of uncultured Chitinophagaceae bacterium. GTDB lineage: Bacteria > Bacteroidota > Bacteroidia > Chitinophagales > Chitinophagaceae > CBINHQ01. The sequence continues at coordinate 3,077 of CBINHQ010000239.1, read as the reverse complement.
CGTAGCAGATGTAGACAGGCAGAAGATCAAGATATTTACCGGCAACTATTCCTTCTGGTACCAGAGCTCACAACTCATGGCACGCCAGTTGAGCGATAAGAACAAGAAAATCGAAGAGAAGAGGCAGGCGCTTCTCGACTTCATCGCGCGATTCAGTGCGAATGCATCGAAGAGCAAGCAGGCCACTTCGAGGAAGAAAGCATTAGAGAAACTGTCTCTCGAGGAGATCGAACCAAGCTACAGGAAGTATCCCGGCATCATCTTCCAGCCCCTTCGTGAGGTGGGTAACCAGATACTGAATGTAGACAAGCTTACCAAATCTGTGGAAGGACGTGTACTGTTCAACAACGTAACTTTCACAGTGAACAAGGGTGATAAGATCGCATTGTTGAGCCGCGACCCCCTCGCCGTTACGAGCTTCTTCGAGATCATCAGCGGAAAGGAAAAGGCGGATGGGGGTAACTTCGAATGGGGAACAACGGTGACGTATGCATATCTGCCGCAGGAAAACAGCGAATACTTCTCAGGCGATCTTAACCTGATGGACTGGCTGCGACAGTATGTGCCTCCGCATGTAACAGATGTGGATGAGCCCTTCCTTCGCGGATTCCTCGGAAAGATGCTTTTCAGCGGGGAGGATGTGATGAAGAAAACTAATGTGCTGAGTGGAGGCGAGAAAGTGCGTTGTATGATCAGCCGGATGATGCTGCAGAATCCGAATGTGATTCTGCTCGATCAGCCAACCAACCACCTCGACCTCGAGAGCATTCAGAGCTTCAACGAGCAGTGCACGGATTACAAGGGCATCGTGCTCCTCACCAGCCATGACCATACCTTCATGGAGACTGTGGCCAACAGGGTGATCGAGCTGACGCCTAAGGGCATCATCGACCGTCTGATGACCTTCGATGAATACCTTGCTGACGAGAGGGTGAAGAGCCTGAAGGAAGAGATGTATAATTAATTAGTCAATTAATCAATTAGATAATTAGTTAATTGGTTAATTGTGAAAAAAACCACTTGCTTGTTTAGACATTGAATTATATCTTAGCGGGCACAACTCAGTTCTTATATTTCTGGTCCAATTTCCTACCGTACCTGTTAATCCTTCCGGGAAAAGCTAGTATCCGGGCCGGGAGGTATGTTTCCAGACCAGGAAATATTCGGGTTGAAACCAGAAAACAAAAGTCTTTGAAAAGACTTCGCAATTTGCGGAGTCTTTTTTTGTTTGTGAGGTTTATTACTCTGGACCATTATACGCAGATTTTATATGATGAATTATGATCTGGTATGATCGATCATAAAAAATCAAATGACTAATTAACTAATTAAACAATTAACCTAATTAGCTAATTAATCATTCCCCCAATCAATCTTCCCAACACCATCATTCCATAATCCGCATCATCATCCCAAGGCTTTGCAAAGCTGATGCGAATGCAATTATCATATCCACTACTCGCGGAGAAGATCTTTCCCGGCACCACTGATACATTTTGTTTTATCGCCTCTGTGCGCAGCCTGAATGCATTCACTTTCTTGTTGAGTTGAACCCAAAGCACCAATCCTCCGTGAGGCCGTGAGACCTTCGTGTCTTCATGAAAATAATCAATGATCGCCTGCATGTACCGCAGGCATTGCGTGTACAAGGCCTTGCGCAATCCCTTCAGGTGGTATTCATATCTGCCATTCTGCAGGAAATGCGCCATTGCGGCCTGTGTAAGAGTGGGAGAAGAGATGTTGTGAATGCGCTTAATCTGCTTCACCTGCTCGAGAAATTTTCCCGGTATTACCCAACCGATGCGATAACCCGGGCTAAGTGATTTCGAGATCGACGCACAATGCATCACCATTCCTTTCGTGTCATAATACTTGCAGGTCTTCGGGCGGTTTTTACCGAAGTATAATTCTCCGTAAATATCATCCTCGATGAGCGGAATGTTTTTCTTCGTAGTGATTTCAACAAGCTTCTTCTTGTTCTCATCAGGCATGCATCCGCCGAGGGGGTTGTTGAAGTTTGGAATCACCACACATGCCTTGATCGGATATTTCTTTATTGCTTTCTGTAAGCATTCAAGGTCGAGACCATTAACAGGACAGGAAGATATCTCCACCACTTTCAATCCCATGCTCTCTATCGCCTGAAAGATTCCGAAGTAATTGGGCGATTCTACTGCTACGGTGTCGCCGGGCTTGGTGACGGACTTTATGCAAAGTGTAATGGCTTCGAGGCATCCGCCTGTGATTAGCACGTCATCGGCCTTAACCTTTCCGCCCCAGTTGAATGCAAGCCTCGCAATCTGCGTTCTTAATTCCACATTCCCTTGCGGATGATCATAACTAACGCCTGAGTCTTTGAAATTGCGAAGCACATGCACTACAGATTTATTGATCTTGGCGATGGGTATCAATGCAGGATCAGGAACTGCAAGCGCGAAGTTTATCACCTTTTCATTTGTTGATGCGATGTCGGAATAGATGGAATGAATCATTTCCTTCACACTCACATCATGCGAAAGGGTAGCAGGCGGAATCATCTTCGGTAATTCGGGGAAGCGCTTCTTGCTGAAGCGAACGTAGTATCCCGACTTTGGTCTCGACTCGATGAGTCCTTTTCCCTCCAGGTGATAGTATGCCTGGAATGCGGTGCCCATGCTGATGCCGTATTCTTCGCTCAGCACGCGGACCGAAGGAAGCTTGTCGCCGATTCTCAACACATCATCATTGATCATCTTCTCCAAACCCTCGGCAACCTGCATGTACAAGTGATTCTCCATCTTAAAAAGGATTGATTATTGAATAAATGATTGAACAGTTTAAAGGCTAATTTAAATCTGATATAGTCAAAATTAATAAAACTGAATCTGTTTTTTCAAATAGATTAATTGAATTTTTGCTTTTTAATTATCCGGTCAATAAATGAGTATGAAGAAAAATCTGAGGAGGGCATACATCGCGCTGGCGTTAGTGAGTTTTTTCTGGGGCACAACCTATGTGGCAGCAAGAGTGGGCGCGCAACAGATGCCTGGCTTGTTTGTGGCCGGTGTGCGGCAGTTCATATCGGGGATCATTTTGGT
>CBINHQ010000238.1:0-4424 GCA_966250475.1 uncultured Chitinophagaceae bacterium | reverse complement strand
TTACGCTCAGCATACTGTCCCCTGCGATTCCTCAGGTACCTGTCATTCTCAATGTACTCATTGAAGAGTGCACGCTGCTGATCAGGAGTGTATGTAACTCCATTCACTGTGTTTGACAGGAATACCATTTCGTTTAATTGGAGCTCAGTCGGCACATAGATGAGGTCATTTGTTTCGTTGTTATCCTCATCGCGAACCATACCACGGTTGAGTACATAGCTCACGCGATTTCCGCTGATGCCATTGTACACGAGCGAGATGGTTGTAGCCATGCTGTTATTGAGGTAAGTGAACTTCTTCGCGATGTATGCATTGAAGCGATGACCCGGATCGAAGTCACTGTTGGAAAGCGTGATGAAGTTGCGGCCATTCACAGTCTCCATGTATCTCCACTGTGAGTTGTTCTGTGAGCTGGTACCTTCATTGCGTACTACAGAACTTCCGTAAGTGTAATTCGCGTTGAAAGCAAATCCGCGTGTCCATGCCTTATCGATAGAAGCTGTGAACATGTACGAGAAGCCTTTCGGTCCGTCGTTGTTGCTCAGCAGGTAGATGCCTGTGTAAGGTGAAGTTCCATTATCCCTCAGTGGAATGTGAGCGGCGAAGTTGCCGTTCAGGTCGTATACATTTCTTGTATCCGGACCAACAGCCTTCTTGGTTGGAGGCAGAATGCTAACCTTCTTGTAATCGATCTCGTTGATGTTCTTGGTGTAAATTCCTTCAACTGTAAACTTCCATCCTTTACCGAGGTTCTTATCGAGAGCGAGGGAAGCTCTGAAGACTTTGTTCATCCTGAAGTCTTTTGCGATAAGGTCAACCTGTCCTGAAGGAATTGGAACGTTGATACCAAAATCACTTGCAGTGTATTGTCCAAACGGATCAGCGCGGAACTCTACGTTGCTACGCTGAATACCCGCGAGGCTGATACCATTGTTGTTGTACACACCACCGGGCCATACCAGGGGAACGCGTCCTGTGAACAGACCCGCACCACCACGAAGGGTGATGTTTTCCTGCGGGAACCTGTAAGCGAAACCAACTCTCGGATTCAGCGACCACTTCGGACTTGAGATCTGTCCTGAGCGTGCACCCTTCAGATCATAGTACTGAGAGATCTTTGGAAGCGCTGTATCGTTGAAGAACTGGTCAGTGCGAGGAGTAGTGAGGAACTTCGTATTGTCAAGCCTCAAGCCGAGTGAAACAGTGAGGTTGTCGTTAACCTTGATGTCATCACCAATGAAGAATCCTAGACGGAGCGTGTTGAACTTCGCCGCGGCATTGATTGACTCATCGCCAGACTTACCTGGATCGAGCAGTGAGTAAGAGCGGTTGTAAGTCTGCGCTGTACCTCCTGTCATGAAGGTGTTCAGATCAGCGAACACATACGAACCATAGTTCTGGCGAATGAAGATGTTCGTCGACTGGCTGAACTCGTTGTCAGTTCCCACATAGAATGTATGCTTGTTGTGGTAGAACTTGAACACATCAAACAGTGCGTAGTTGTTTTGCTTGAGAAGATTTCCGGTAGAGAATTCTTCCGTACCGAAGACGATCCTTCCGGGTCCGTCGTTAATGGTAACCCTTGGGAATGGATCACCGATTGCGCCTCTGTCATCAGTCACGTTTGTGAAGGTGAGGAGGAGCCTGTTATTCGAATTCCTCTTGAAGCGGGAGTTCAACTCAAGAGAACCTGAATGCGTGGTTGATGGGAACGCATAACCGTTGTTGTAGAAATTGATTGTTGAAGTGCTGCTGCGGCTCACGTTGTTTCTGAATCCATCGTTGTAGCGATAGCTCGCGCTCAACTTGTGTGAAGCATTGATGTTCCAGTCGAGCTTTGCAGCGATTCTGTTTGCTTCAACCAACTCGGGGTTGTCGATATAACCACCGGGATCGTATCCATAAGTTGTCTTCAGGAAATTAGTGAGTGCTTCAATTTGAGATTGTGTTGAGGTGCCTCCGTAAGTGTTGGGCTCAAATGGCTGCGGACGCTCATCGCGCTGAATTTCTCCGTTGAGGAAGAAGAAGAGTTTGTTCTTGATGATCGGGCCACCGATTCTGAATCCAGTAGTCTTGTTTGAGAAGTCTGCGAGTTTCTCGCGTTCTTCCTTCAACACGCCGGGAGTCTTTCCAGAGAGTCCTTCATTGCGGAAGAAGTGATACACTGAACCCTGAAATACGTTTGTACCGCTACGCGTAGTAGCGTTGATGCCACCACCGGTGAAGTTACCGAGTGAGGCATCGTAGGGAGAGAGGATCACCTGGAACTGGTCGATCGCATCCATTGAGATCGGAGCGATACCAGCCTGTCCGCCGTTTGTACCGGAAGCTGCGAGACCGAACACGTCGTTGTTCACAGCTCCGTCGATGTAGAATGAGTTATAGCGGTTGTTTTGTCCTGCGAGAGAAACACCACCATCGCCGGTGATCTTTGCCTGCGGAACAAACCTGAGGTAATCTGATACGTTACGTCCAACTGTAGGAAGGTTGGCGAGTTTGTCTCTTCCCACTGTGGTTTCTGCGCCGCCCTTGCTTTCGAGTACGGGCCTGCGGGAACCGGAAAGGACCACGCCAGTGAGTTCAGTAGCCTTATTGTTAAGTGTGACATCATGCTGCCTTGTTTCTCCAAGAGAGAGATAGACATTTTCTGTCACTGAATTTTCGAAACCGACATAGCTGATCGTGATGGTGTAGGGGCCGCCGGGACTTAGATTGGCGATATCGAACCTGCCACCTGTCCTGGTGATGGTGTTCGTTACTGTACCTGTGGGTTGATGCACCACTGATACAGATGCTCCTGCCAGGCCTTCACCTGCGGAGGACTTTACAACACCCGACATATTACTTGTGGTAACCTGGGCAGAAAGCAGGAAATGCACCCCCAGCAATAAAACGCATGAGAGGATAATTCTCTTAAGCATATTAGTTTAGTTTACAGTTTGTGCAAAGAAAGGGAAATATTTGCTAACTAAATATATACAAATATTAACAAATTGAGTCGTTTTCAAGTAGTTGACAGGAGCGTTGACCGTTGATAGTTGACAGTTGACCGACTTTGGCCGGCTGTAATGATTTTTTCCCTCAGAACGAACTACGGTCAACGGTCAACGATGAACGGTAAACGGTTAACCATCCCTCACCAGGCAACCTTTCCCCCCAAATAATTGTTTCTATCTTTACACAAATTCTCCCAATGAAGTTTGATTCGATTGAAGACGCGATCCAGGACATTCGTGAAGGCCGACTCGTAGTGGTGGTGGACGATGAGGACCGCGAGAATGAAGGCGATTTCATTACCGCCGCCGCGAATATTACCCCCGAAGTAGTCAATTTTATGAGCAAGCACGGCCGAGGCCTGATCTGCGTGCCGCTGCCGGAAGATCGATGCGCTGAGCTCGGCCTCGAGATGATGGTGAACAACAACACCGCTCTTCACGAGACCGCATTTACCGTGTCGGTCGACCTGCTTGGGCATGGCTGCTCCACCGGCATCTCCGCGCACGACCGTTCCAAGACCATACAGGCATTGAACGATCCGGCCACCGATCCCAGGGATCTGGGTAAGCCCGGACACATCTTCCCCCTTCGCGCAAAGAAGGGAGGAGTGTTGAGAAGGGCCGGACATACCGAGGCGGCAGTCGACCTCGCGAGGCTGGCTGGATTTCCTCCACCCTACGGAGGAGTGCTGGTAGAAATAATGAACGACGATGGCAGCATGGCCCGGCTTCCCGAACTCGTGGAGGTGGCGAAGAAATTCGACTTCAAACTAATTTCCATTGCTGACCTGATTGAATACAGGCTGAAGAAGGATTCCCTCATCGAAGAAATCGTGAGAGTGGAAATGCCGACTCGATACGGCGACTTCACCCTGGTGGCGTTTCAGGAAAAGAACACAAGCAACGAACATCTTGCATTGATAAAAGGCGAATGGGAAAAAGGCGATCCCGTGCTGGTTCGCATACACTCGAGTTGCTTTACTGGCGACATCCTTGGCTCCCTCCGCTGCGATTGCGGCGAGCAGTTGCACAAGGCAATGCAGATGGTGCAGGATGAAGGCAAGGGTGCGATTCTTTACATGAACCAGGAGGGCAGGGGAATAGGTTTGCTGAACAAACTAAAAGCCTACCGCCTTCAGGAAGAAGGAATGGATACGGTAGAGGCGAATCTTCACCTCGGCTTCCAAACCGATCAACGCGACTATGGCGTGGGCGCTCAGATACTGAGGCATCTCAATATAACGAAGCTTAGGTTGATGAGTAATAATCCCAAAAAGCGGGTTGGATTGATTGGGTATGGGCTGGAGATAGTGAAGAATATTCCGATTGTGATTAAGTCAAATCCTCACAACAAAAGATATCTCGATACGAAGAGGAACAAGCTCGGGCACGAGTTCTAATTGGTTAATTAGATAATTAGTTAATTAG
>CBINHQ010000237.1:0-4474 GCA_966250475.1 uncultured Chitinophagaceae bacterium | reverse complement strand
TGTTCAAAAAGATCCTCCATGGTGTTGCCACGAGAGCGGGGAAGATCATTGGTGAGCCTTTTCGCGGGAATCTTTGTCTTGATGTGTACGACAGTGGGCACGGCCGCGTTGGCAGCCTTGGTGAAATCGATAGGGTCAGCCACTTGTCCCGATCCGTCAAAGAAGCCTGCATAATTCGCTGGCAGTTTACCATCTGCAGTGTGAACGAAACTAACCTTCTTTTCGGTCAGCTTTCCATAGGTCCAAACGCTGCCTACGGAAGTCACGGCGCTCACAGCTACAATCAGCATGAGTTGCTTTACTTTCATATTTATTTGCTCCTTTTATTTTTGTTCTTAGACGAGATTTTTTTCGTCAAATTGCATGCCTTCTTTACAAAGTAACAAATAGTGTAAGTTATTATGACTCCGGCACTTCTTGTTTAACAAATCATTTACTAAGGTCTTCGTAGTTCTAGACAAAATTATAAAGATTTCTTAATTGCCTGCATGTTATTCAGATCATTAATTTGCATGAATTCGAAATGTTTTAATACTGGTTTAAGGAATGCGAATTTTTTTGTTAGCTAGGGAGATTTCACAATTCCGCCAAGGGGTTTCACGGAATTCCGCCGGTGAAAAAAGCGCGTGTGATCGGGGATAATCACATTGAATCTTTACCGGGCAGAGGTAGATTTGTGTCTTGATCTGTCGGACCGGTTAACGTTGCCTGGTGAAAACTAATTAGCTTACGACCAAGTTTGAATGTGGTATATCTGCCTGGGCAGGCTTTGGGCCTGGGATGGGGAAGTATTGCCATGGCAGGGAAAATGATGGCTGGTTGGAGGCGGGGGAGGGCAAATGCGGGGAGGGCCCACGGGGCGCGAAACACTTAATTCCCACAGTGTGCCCGGCAATTTTGACAAATTAAATCGTGCACTGAGTCAATTAGCAGATATTTATTTAGACACTTGATTTACGAGAAATTCCATCGTATCCACCCCGTCAGCGTAGTCGCGAATTCCGGGAGTTTGAGCCTTTCCGAAGGGAATGAAGTCCCTACCCACCACGCCCTGCAGATCAGGGTTGGAGCGCAGGTTTTCTGAGAGCGAATGCAGGTCGGAATAATACTCGTAATTGAGCTGACTGATGGGAGAGAAGATGGATGGATTTTCAACCAGTAGGAGCGATTCGTTGGTCATGTACATCTCGCGGTTGAGGATCAGGATTGCAAGATTATAATCGTAATTATTCTTGTATTTATTCTGTTCAGCGAGGTAGTTGTATTTTCTTCCGGCGTTAAGCAGTGGGATGAAGTCATAATCCTGCGGCACGTAGACCTTGGTCACATTTCGGCAGCCGAGTCCGAAGTACAGGTAGATGTCATCGGCAAGCGCATTGAGCTCCTCGTTGCTCTCATCTCCGCTGAGCACGGCAACGGAGGTTCTGTTTCTCCTGATGATGTGCGGATAATTTCTGAAATAATAATCGAAATGCCCGGCGGAGTTGTTGCTGCCGGTGGCAATGTATGCATCGCATCCCTTCAGGATGGTTTCAAATTTGATGAGTTGCTGCATCTCCGCATCCCATTCCCCAAACTTCGTTGTGATGTGACGCATCAACACATCATCTTTTGAAGAAGGCTTCACGATTGCGATGTTTCCGGAAATGATCACCGAAAGCAGATCATGAAATCCCACCATGGGAATATTGCCTGCCATCACGATACCGACTTTCTGCGGATTCTTATTTTCTTCAGGAATATTGTATGCTGAAGTCCATTCACGAAGAATGTTTTCATCTAAATAATGTTTCGCGATGTTACTTGCAGCGAGGTCGATGAATTCGGGGGTGAACCATCCGTTTTCCTGGAATGCGCGCTCCTTCGCTAGTAACCATCCGGGATCGTCTGATTGCAAATACGCTCCTAATTGTGAAAACAACTCAATTCTTCTTTGTAAGTTCATCAGGCGAGATTAAATTAGATGTATCGAATTCCATGAAAATTGTCATGGATGATTCGGATGCAAAGTTTTAATTTTGTTTTGCAAAAATAATCTGAACCACCTAATTTGACAGTATGGCAATTAAGATAACTGAAGAATGTATAAACTGTGGTGCATGTGAACCCGAATGTCCCAACAATGCAATTTATGAAGGCGGTGTGGAGTGGGCGATTTCGGATGGCACTTCGGTGAAAGGTTCATTTACGTTGATGGATGGAACAGTGGTGGATGCGGATCAGAAAAATGAGCCGATTAGTGTAGATACATATTACATTGTTCCTAATAAATGCACTGAGTGCCAGGGATTTCATGAAGAGCCGCAATGTGCGGCTGTTTGTCCGGTAGATTGCTGTGTGCCTGATGAAATGTACCAGGAGACAGTAGAAGAACTGATGGCGAAGAAGGAAAAACTGCATATGTAATCGCAGCGTAAATGCTGCATTTCATGTGCAAAAATATCGGGCCGGAAGATTGGAAGGCTTTAAATTGTTTTTTATCTTAGAATATACGCAAAAGCAGCAAGGCTGCTCATATTTGGCGGGTGATATTTCCCGTCGTAAAAAGGTGAAGGAGAAACGGCCTTCACCTTCTTTTTTGCAGAAACCCCTGTATTGTGAAGTATGATGTTTGAAGTTTGAGGTTTGGAAAGCTTTTGAGAACCCAAGATTCTTTTAAACTCCAAACTTCAAACTCCCAACTTCAATCCTCCACCAAGCCTTAAACTTTTGAAAAAAGCTCGAACTAAATTTCCTCCAAAGGGGATTTTCCTCAATATTTGCGGAGACTAACAGATTTTCAATACATGAAAAAGACCATCGCCCTCGTGACCGGGGGTTTTTCGGGGGAATCGGTGATTTCTTACAAGAGTGCAGCGACTATCGCGAAGAATCTGGATCCGGAGAAGTTCAGTGTTTATGTGATCGATATTAATCCCCAGGGATGGTTTCATCAATTAGTTGACGGCCGCAAGGTCAGCATTGATAAGAATGATTTTTCAATTCCGCTCGATCACCAGCGCGTGAGATTCGATGCCGTATTCATCGGCATGCATGGCACTCCGGGTGAAGATGGAAAACTTCAAGGATATTTCGACACACTTGGCATACCTTACACGAGTTGTGATGCAGCAACCTCCGCTATCACATTCAACAAACGATACACTGTTGCCGTGGCGAGAATGGCCGGGATCAGCGTGGCGAATTCGGTGCATGTATTCAGACATTCGCCGATGTCTTCGATCACCATTGCAGAGCGATTGAAGTTCCCGGTGTTCGTAAAACCCAACAATGGAGGCTCGAGCATTGGCATGAGCAGGGTGAACAAAGCAGAGGACCTCGATGCGGCGATGATAAAGGCTTTCAAAGAAGACGACCAGGTGCTGGTGGAAGAAATGATAATGGGAAGGGAGTTTACTGTAGGGGTGTATCGAAGCAAAGGGCATGTACATGTGCTTCCTATCACGGAAGTAAAGGCGCACGATGATAAAGAGTTCTTCGACTTCGAAGCGAAGTATGAGGGAAAGTCGACTGAGGTTACACCTGCCCAGGTGAGCGAGGATGTTGCGGAGAAGGTGAGGGTTGCGGCCCGCAAGATTTATGAGGTGCTGAATTGCCGCGGCGTAGTGCGCATCGATTTTATATACAATGAAGAGTCAGGCAATCCTTTTATGCTTGAAGTAAATACCATTCCCGGACAGAGTGAAGCCAGCATCATTCCGCAACAGGTGAAAGCAGCGGGCATGTCGCTGAAGGAATTCTATGCGGGGCTGGTGGAAGAAGTCTTTTCAGAAAGGAATTCATAAATTAAGAAACAAGAATGTTTAAATTCATTACACATCGCCCTCTCTGGTTCAACATCCTCGTAGGATTTCTGCTGGCGCTGGCGATTTTCTTCATCTTCGTATTTTCATTAAACTGGATCACGCATCACAATCAGTCGATGTCTGTGCCATCGGTGCAGGGCAAGACTTACGATGAGGCTGTGGAGATTCTGGAGAACGCGGGTTTCGAAGTGCAGATACAGGATTCAATATACGTTGACACTGCAAAGCCGCACAAGGTAATGAAGCAGGTGCCAGAACCCGAGGAGCAGGTCAAGATCAATCGTACCGTATATCTTACCATCAACCGCGCGGTGCCTCCAATGATCGAGATGCCAAACATTGTTGGATATAGTTTCAGAAGTGCCGAGATGGTATTGAAGAATATGAATCTGAATGTGGGTGATACAATCTATCGCCCGGACTTCGCGAAGAATTCTGTACTCGAGCAACGATACAATGGAAAGGAGATTGCACCCGGCACGAAGATCAGGATGGGAAGTTCCATAACGCTTGTGCTTGGAGATGGAGTGGGAGAGCAAGAGTATGTGGTGCCTAACCTGATTGGCAGTACCTTTAGTCAGGCGAAGGCCGCGCTTGCAGCAAATGGCATAGGCATCGGCGCGATCATCGCGTATGGTGTGCAGGATACAGCTTCTGCATACATCTAC
>CBINHQ010000236.1:0-4497 GCA_966250475.1 uncultured Chitinophagaceae bacterium | reverse complement strand
CTTGCTTTCTTGGCGAATTTCCTTCGGTTAAAAAACGTTCAACTTCCCGTTGTTTTCCCCTTGCTTGTGCTGAGTGTTGATGGAGATTTGTGATGTCCGACGGATATCCGGGCCTGGATTGAAAACTATTGCTGAACAACCGTGATGACGGAATTGTGTGAGGGCTTTGAGAGTCGAAGCGTGAGAAGGAGGTCGTCGTGCCAGGGAAATTATGGCTGGTTGGAAGGCGGGGGAGGGAGAGTTGGATTGGGCTTGTGTGTAATGCATGGGCTGTGGCTTCGTGTGCTTCGTTCGAAATTGGAAAAAGTATTTGGAGGAGGCAGGGGAGGGACCCCGGTGGGGGCTGCGTCCGAAAATTTCAAATCACGCGGCTGCTTTCCCTATGTCACCCCCTCAACACAAATCCATTTCCCAAACGACGCCAGGGAGGGACCCCCGCGGGAGCTGCACACACAAATTTTCCAATCAAGCCCTTTCGTATTAATCCATTAACCCAAACCCCAAACTCCCAACTCCAAACGAATCCTTAAACTTAACAGTCTTTAAAGGGAATTCGCTTCCTTTGTGCTTCATGAAAAAGCTGGACTGGTACATCTTGCGGAAATTTCTGGTGACTTTCTTTTTTTGCATGATGCTGTTCACCGTTGTGGCAGTAGCAGTGGATAGCAGCGAAAAAGCAGATGATTTTGTGAACACCGGTCTCGGTACAGTTGAAATCATCAAGCAATATTACTTCGGCTTTGTACCGTTCATTTGGGGTTTGCTGTTTCCACTCTTCGTCTTCATCGCTGTCATCTTTTTTACAAGTCGCATGGCCACGAGGTCGGAAATCATCGCGATACTCGCCAGCGGAACAACTTACAATCGCTTCCTTCGTCCATATCTTGTCGGTGGAGTTTTTCTCGCCTTACTTCTCTTCTTCGGCAACAGGTACCTCATACCAAAGGCGAATGAAACAAAGGCACAGTTTCAAACTGCCTACCTCGATAAGAACAAACCCACATATCGCGATGAGCAAAATAAATGCTGGAACTGCTACTACCTTCGACTCGACTCAAATACATACATGGGCATGAAGACCTACGACACCGTGTCAAGGTCCGCAAGTTCATTCTTCCTCGAGCGACTTCGCAACAACCAAGTTGTATATAACCTTCGCGCTTCTTCCATAAGATGGGACACTTCATTGAAAAAATGGAAGCTATTCAATGTGACTGAACGAAAAGTTGATTCGATGCGGGAGACAGTAAGATTGATCACTGACACAGTCCTTACAATCAATCTTCGTCCTGATGAATTGCGGAAGGATGAGTATATCAAGGATAAACTCAGCACTCCTGAATTGGTAGAGTTCATCAAGCGAGAGGAACTGCGGGGTAGGGAAGGACTCAACGCATTAAAGGTAGAGCGATACAGGCGTACCGCCACTCCTGCCGCCGTACTCGTGCTCACACTCATTGGAGCAGTAATGGCCAGCCGAAAGACCCGCGGAGGCAGCGGCATGCACCTCGCGCTGGGCATCATTATCGCGGCATTGTTCATCATCTCCGACCGCTTCTCAACTGTATTTGCCACCAATGCAAACTTTCCTCCCTTTATTGCCGCCTGGCTTCCTAACATCGTCTTTGCCGCCACGGCCTTTTTCCTGTACAAGCGCACGCCAAAGTAATTGCAGGGTTAGGTTTAAAGGTTTAAATGTTTAAAGGTTTAAAAGTTTAAGAGTTTAAAAGTTTAATAGGGTTCGTGGGAGTGAAGTCCCTCATCCCCTCATCTCCCATCTCTCATCTAGTAGATATCACCCATCCAAACAAAAAATCCCAGCCATCTTTCAAACAAAGGAATTTTCCTGTTGTTTAATGCATGAACCGGTAGCAAAATTCTGCATCATTGGTTTTTTGCTTTCCGAATTTTTTGTGACGCGGGCATCATTAATTACCTTTAGCGCACCAATTTTCACTTCTTTTACAATTTTGTCATGGGTATAATCAAAGATAGGTTTAAAGCAAAATCAGAGAAACTGGGAGCAGAGATCAAAGAAATGCTGAAGGAACATGGGAGCAAAGTAATCGGTGAGGTTCAGCTTTCGCAGATTTACAACGGCATGCGTGGTATCACCGGTCTTGTAACAGAAACCTCCCTTCTCGACTCGCAAGATGGAATTCGTTTTCGTGGATATTCTATACCCGAACTCAGACAGAAACTTCCAAAAGCTCCAGGCGGATCAGAGCCGCTGCCGGAAGGTCTCTTCCTGCTGATGCTCCTTGGCGACCTCCCAACAGAAGAAGATGTACAGCATCTCACTTCAGTATGGCAACGACGCAGTCATGTCCCCAATCACGTATTTGCCACCATAGAAGCATTGCCAATTTCCACTCACCCAATGACCCAATTCGTTGTTGGTGTAATGGCACTTCAGACAGAAAGCCAGTTCGCAAAGAAATATGCAGCAGGCATGGCCAAGAAAGATTACTGGGAGGCGGTCTTCGACGACTCAATGGACCTCATCGCCAGGCTTCCGCGAATCGCTGCATACATCTATCGTAGAAAATACAAGGGCGGTGATCACATTCAACCCAACGGATTACTCGACTGGGCTGGAAACTATGCTCACATGTTGGGATACTCCAACGAGGATTTTCAAGAACTGATGCGTTTGTACATGACCATTCACGCCGATCATGAAGGCGGTAACGTTTCCGCTCACGCTACGCATCTCGTAGGATCAGCTCTGAGCGATCCCTACCTCAGCTTCGCCGCAGGAATGAACGGACTCGCCGGACCTCTCCATGGCCTCGCCAACCAGGAAGTGGTAAAGTGGATCTTCGAAATGCAGGAAGCATTGAGCACAGACTCTCCAACCAAAGAACAGATTGCGGAATATGTGGAGAAGACTTTGAGCGAGGGAAAGGTGGTACCGGGTTATGGCCACGCCGTACTCAGGCAGACAGACCCACGCTTCACCGCTCAAATGGAATTTGGTAAAAAGCACATGCCTGACGACAAGCTCGTGCAAACTGTCTGGAATATTTATGAAGTAGTTCCTCCCATTCTTCAATCGCTGGGCAAGGTTAAGAATCCCTGGCCCAATGTGGATGCACACAGCGGATCGCTGCTCGTGCATTTCGGAATGAAGGAGTATGAATATTACACCGTATTATTTGGTGTGAGCCGTTCACTAGGCGTGCTGTCCAGTCTTTGCTGGGATCGTGCCCTTGGCTATGCATTGGAACGACCCAAGTCCGTAACAACCGCGCAGGTTAAGAAATGGCTGAAGGGAGAAGATGAAATTTGGGGAGAATAAACCCCATCACAATTACCGCGTTCACCTACTTCTTCTTTCATAACACTTCACAGGTGTCGCGTGTTCCCTTTAATTTGAAGACTGTTGCCGGTTTCATTTCCGGTTATTTTGGTATGGTTTTTTAGGTTTTAAGATGCATATCTCTATTTCCTTAATCTCTAAACAAATTACCATGACAACAAAAAGCAAAGTTTTCTTGGGAATTCTCGGAGCAGCAGCCGCTGGCGTAGTCATTGGTTTGCTGGTTGCTCCTGAAAAGGGCACAGAAATGCGGAAACGCATCACTAAAAAGGCCGGTAACCTGGCCGACAGCATGAGCCATCTTTGGTCAAACGGAAAGCACGCTGCAGAATCAGCATTGGCCGACGTAAAAGAAAAGGACGGCAAAGCTAACAAGGTGAAAGAAACTTTCAGCTGATAGCTGATGAGTTAAGGCAGGCCGCAGCACGGCCTGCTTTAGCTTTCATCATCCACGAACTTTCTCATGGAAGATTTGAATACAAAGACTCAATCGAAGCAGGAAAATAGTTCCGGATTTAAAAGTCTGGGTGAAAATCTCGAGCAACTGGTGTCCACCTGGTACCGGCTTACACTTTTGAAGATTACCCAGAAGGCCACCCTGTTAACCTCGAACCTGCTTGCCGCGATGGCCGCGCTCATCTTCTGATTCTGCGTTGTGCTCTTTGGCGGATTAGCACTCGGTTGGTGGCTCGGCGATCTGCTCAACAACAGAGCATTGGGATTTTTACTTGTAGCCGCGTTCTTCCTCTTAATTATGATCATCATCATCCTCATGCGAAAGAAAATAGTTTTCCCATTCTTCAGGGATCTCATCCTCCGGAAGATTTATGACACCAAAGATTAAAACATACGACGACCTGCTGGCAGAAAAGACCAGGCTTGAAGCGCTGCTTGCAGAAAAGAAGCAGGCGGTAAGGAATGATGTATCAGCGATCAAGACCCAACTCGCGCCTGTAGGCAATGCCATGTCATGGGTATCGAAATTCTTCACGCGCGACAGGCACAATTGGTTTGTCAATGCCGGTCTGAATACTGCGATTGACTTCGCGTTCAAACGGGTTCTTCTTTCAAGAGCAGGATGGTTCACCCGCATCTTCATTCCCTTCCTGATAAAGAATTTCACTTCTCACATTGTTGAGGAAAAGAAGATGGGATTCATAGCACGCATCCTAGAA
>CBINHQ010000235.1:0-4505 GCA_966250475.1 uncultured Chitinophagaceae bacterium | reverse complement strand
GTGAATGGGAAGAACGAGGTGAGCGATTCTCGGTCCGAGATCCCTCGCAGGATTAATGGCGTAACCTGTAGGTCCACCGATTGAAAGGCCGATGCCGAGCACCAACAATCCAACTGGCAACGCATCAAGTGAACCCATTGATGTCTCAGGCTTCGACATGGAGAGCGCGCCGAATACGAGGATGAATGTGCCGATACATTCCGTGATGGTGTTCGAGATGGGATTGCGGATGGCAGGAGCAGTGCAGAATACTGCGAGCTTTAAATCCGCATCGGCTGTCGCGCTGAAATGATCCTTGTACGCCAGCCAGACGATGATTGCACCAACAAAAGCACCTGCGAATTGTGCGAGGAGGTAGGTGCCGAGAAGGGAGGAGTCGAAATCGCCGAACACGGCAAGCGCAATGGTGACTGCGGGGTTGATGTGTCCGCTTCCGCCGAGGGAGTTGGATGCATACACGCCAACGAATACGGCCATTGCCCATCCGAAGGTGATAACGATCCAGCCACTGTTCTGACCTTTGGTTTTGTTGAGTACAACATTTGCTACTACGCCCGCGCCGAGCATGAGCAGCAGGGCGGTGCCAAGGAATTCGCCGAGGAAGGATTGCATATTTATTTGTTTATGGTTGAGGAATTATATTGATTAATGCCGAAGCAATCATCATTGATCCGCCCATGCCTGTGCGGCCTTCACGGAACGCTTCCACAGTTGTTGCAATCCTTCACGCTCCTTTTCTTCCATCGAAGGTTCGAACGAGCGATCCTTCTGCCAGTAATTTTCCAGTTCAGCCGTATTTTCCCAATAACCCACGGCAAGTCCTGCAAGGTACGCTGCACCAAGCGCGGTGGTTTCGGTAACTCCTGGTCTCACAACCATGCAATCGAGAATGTCGCTCTGGAATTGCATGAGCTGGTTGTTGATCGTTGCGCCACCGTCAACACGAACTTCTTTGATTGGAAGCCCAGCATCGGCTTCCATCGCTTTCAGTATGTCCATGGATTGATAGGCGATGCTTTCTACAGCGGCTCTGGCAATGTGTGCATCTGTTGTTCCTCTTGTGATGCCGGTGATCATGCCTCTCGCGTGCGGATTCCAGTAAGGGGCACCGAGGCCTGTGAATGCAGGCACGAAACAGACGCCGCCGTTGTCTGCAGCCTTCTGAGCCAATGCTTCAATATCACCGGATTTTTGAATGATATGCAAACCATCCCTCAACCATTGCACAACCGCGCCTGCAATGAACACACTGCCTTCGAGAGCATATTGCACTTCGCCATTAATTTTCCATGCAATGGTGGTCACGAGATTGTTCTTAGAATCGACCGGCTTCGTTCCTGTGTTCATCAGCATGAAGCAGCCGGTGCCGTAAGTGTTCTTCACCATTCCGGGGCGAAGGCACATTTGTCCGAAGAGCGCGGATTGCTGATCGCCGGCAATGCCGCTGACCGGAACTTCCATGGAAGAAAGCTTGGTGTGGCCATACACTTCGCTGCTTGACTTTACCTCGGGCAATATGCTTGCGGGAATGTCGAGAAGCTTCAGCAACTCATCATCCCATTGCAATGTGTGAATATTGAACAGAAGCGTTCGGGATGCGTTGGTGATGTCGGTTACGTGTAGTTTTCCATTGGTGAGTTTCCAGAGCAACCAACTGTCGATGGTGCCGAAGCAAAGTTCGCCCTTCTCAGCCTTTGCTCTTGCTCCCGGAACATTGTCGAGAATCCATTTAACCTTGGTGCCGGAGAAGTAAGAATCGGTAACGAGACCAGTCTTTTGTTTAATCATCACATCGGCTCCTTCCTTCTTCAATTGATCACAGTATTCTGCCGTTCTCCTGTCCTGCCATACGATCGCGTTGTAAATTGGCTGGTGTGTTTTCCTGTCCCAGACAACTGTAGTCTCTCGCTGATTGGTGATGCCGATGGCGGCGATGTTCTCTACAGTTAACCTCGCCTTCAGTATCGCTTCGGTTGCAACGCCGAGTTGGGTGCTCCAGATCTCGGTCGCGTCGTGTTCAACCCAGCCTGGCTTGGGAAAGATTTGGGTGAATTCCTTTTGCGCTGTGGAAATGATGGATCCCTTCTTGTCGAAGATGATTGCACGCGAACTCGTGGTTCCCTGGTCGAACGAAAGAATGTACTTTGACATGTGTTGGATGAGTTTTTCCGAATTACAATTCTGCAAAGTAGTTCGGGTAATCTGTGATGATGCCATCGACTCCCATCGCCTTCAATCTTTTCATGTCTTCCAGATTATTGACGGTCCATGGTATCAGTTTCATTCCTTTCTTGTGACAGGCATCGAGCAGGGCAGGGGTGACGATGGAGTAGTGCGGGCTGAACATCTCCGGCTGATAACCCAGGTCAGCAATAATCTGGTCGAGCGTCCTCTTCTCACCACCGCCGATCAGCACTGCCGTTACTATGCCTGGGTATTTCTGATGGATGTAGGTCAGCGGCCTGAAGTCGAATGATTGCAGGTAGCATCGTGAATCGAGATTCTTTTCTCTAACGACATCCATCACTCCGTCTACGAACTCATTCACCGGCGGATGCTTTGTTCCGTCACCCGCTTCACTTAATTTCAATTCGATGTTGTAGAGAATGGTAGTTCCTTTCTTGCGGGCATATGCATCGGTGGAATCGATCAACTCGGAAAGAAGGGGTTTGTAAGCGGCAATGTTTACCTGCTGCGGAAATCCGGGATGAGGCTTGAGTCCGACATCATACTTGCGGATGCTGTCGTAATCCATCTTGTACAAAAGATGATTCTGCGCTTCTTTGGAATCCAGGAATTTTCCATCTGGTGTGGTGGTGAAGTCGGGATGAAAATATAAATCGTGAGAAACCACAACCTTGCCATCTTGGGAATACACAACATCGATTTCAACTGTTGTCACACCATGATCGATGGCGCTGTACATGGATTGAATGGTGTTTTCGGGAACCAGGCCTCTCGCTCCTCTGTGTCCTTCCTTGTTGAATGCGGGTAATGGCATGGAATCATACTTTGTTTTTGATGAAATTTTACCTGCGGGGCTGCATGCACTGATGGACATCACAAGCATGAGTAGTAGGTAGATATTTTTGCGGAAGTTCATTGGAGGTAAGGTTTCAAAACGGTTGACCAATGCTCATAACCCTGTTCATTCAGATGCAATCCGTCATAGGTATATTTCTTGTCGAGTTTTTGATTTTCATCTCTGAAGAACTGGTTCAGTTCAATCAATGTCACATTTTCCTTCTTACATAGCTGTCGCATCATTTCATTCACCACGTTGATGTGGCCGTCTTTGTTGAAATGGCTCTTTGCAGGGAACTCATCATTTACCGGCAGCAGGGTCTGGAAGTATATTTTCGTGGATGGAGATTGAATTTTGATGATGTCGATCATTCGCTTGTAATTGGCAACGATCACGGAGTCGGGGAAGTTTCTTGCGATGTCGTTGATGCCGATGAGGATGAAGATCTTCGCGGGTTTGCCTTCCACCACTTCGCCGATACGTTCGAGGATGCCGAAGGTATTGTCGCCCGAGATTCCCCTGTTGCGTGCATGAGGGTTTCCCAGGAGTTCCACCCAGTCGGTACCCGCGGTGATGCTGTTGCCGAGGAAGATGATGTCGTTGCTGCTGTTAGGATAACTTTGAAACTGTGCCCATTTCAGGGCGATGTTGTTTGGGCGGTGAGTGCTGTCCCATTTCTCCTGGGTGTTTCCGTTAATGCAAAAGGCGAGCAGGATCGTAAAGACAAGCAGTTTCATACTCATTGCTGGTTTGATACAAAGTGCAGCTACAAGATATAGCTTTCTGTAAGTTCGTGGAAATCGTTTAATTGTTACTCAATCCACGATTCATCTTTTTTCAACATTTCTGCCATGATTTAGCTACCTCTGCGGCAATTTCTTGCTATATCGCTTTCAGGAAAAACGATCTAAACTATTACCAACTACATGCACGGAGGTGTGTATGAAAACAAAACAACCACGCCACCCACAAGAAAAACAACACGCCTATCGATAAGAACGGCTATTTGTATATTTATGTGAGCAACTAGACACCGAATATCGACGTGTTCTTTGACAACCTGCAGGTGACGCATATAAAGGGGCAGATTCTGGAGGAGACGCATTATTATCCGTTTGGGTTGACGATGGCGGGGATAAGTAGTAAGGCACTTGCGTTCGGAGGGCCAGATAATAAGTATAAATATTCAGGTAAAGAGCTACAATCAAAAGAATTTAGTGATGGAAGTGGATTAGAATCTTATGACGTCCATGCAAGAATTCAAGACCCGCAACTTGGAAGGTTTTGGCAGATAGACCCAAAGTGTGAGCTATTCTATCATTATAATCAATACAATTATTGCTTTAATAATCCAGTGCTATTTATTGATCCAGATGGAATGCAAGCTAAGTGGAATGGTCAGTATGGTGATGAATCAAGATATATTGATGATGGAACAGGAGAAGAAATTAGCTGGGATGAGGTGCAACAACAATACAGT
>CBINHQ010000234.1:0-4508 GCA_966250475.1 uncultured Chitinophagaceae bacterium | reverse complement strand
TGACCGTTAATCGTTGACCGTTGACCGTTAACCGTTGACCGTTGACCGTTAACCGATGACCGTTGACCGTTAACCGTTAACTGTTGACCGTTGACAGTAATGGACTATGATTATGTAAATAGTTTCGTCCACCACCAATGCAAACGGTCCACGGTCAACGGTCAACGGTCAACGAAATTCGGTCAACTGTCAACGAAATTCAGTCAACTGTCAACTGTCGACTGCCAACGAAATTCGGTCATCGATTTATCATAAATTTATTCAATGAAACTCCTCTCCCTTATCCTCCTCATCATCATCTCGCCCATCCTCCACTCCCAGGAGCCCGAATGCATCGACATATCCGAGGTATCAATGTCGAGGAACCTCTGGGAGGTGGCGGAAAGCGCGTTTATCGGCCCGGGCGAGAGAGCAGTGGCAGCCTATAAACGCCCTGATTTATTCAAGCCCGGCATTCGCTACACCCGCACCATTCCCGCCGAAATAGTCACGAAGACAGCACTCCTTCGATTCCAACTTTGCAATAATTCCGACAGCACGGCTTCAGCATGGTTCTTTCCCGGCTTTTATTATCGCGAAATCAAACTTTACAAGGTAGAAGGCATTTCCATCTCGCGTTTGCCCGACATTCTTCCTAAAAACATCGACAGCATTGGATACAGACTGATCACTCTCGAAGCGGGAGAAAGAGCCAGCTTCGTTGCTGAACTCGAGTTCGTGCGCACCTACATCAATACATTGCGACCGAGACTCGTCAGCCCAAAGTACCTTCCCGGCTTCCGCGCGCAGTTGCAATATTCGAATCACAGCAACGATGTTGTCACATTCGTCTTCTGCGGATTGTTGATGATGATGGTGCTTTATTCAATCGCCAACTACGTGCAGGGAGCTAACCATGACTTTCTTTACTATTCCTTCTATGCGTTCTTCATTGGAATCATGTTGTTCACGAAGGCGGTGTTTACGTTTCGAAATTCGCACCTCAGTTATTTCATGGAGGAATACTTCGATTTCATACTCCAGGCTTTAGGCATCATCTTCTACATGCTGTTCATGCAGAAGTACCTCAACACTAAAAAAGATCATCCATTTCTCTACAAACTTTACAAGATCGGGATTTGGATGCTTGTGCTCGCAATGATTGCGTACACATTCATTCATTATTCCACTTCAGCATTCGTGGTGGAGAATGCAATCGAGAATGTTTCGAAAGTCTTGCTCCTCGTGCTGGCGGCTGTGTTCATCGTGTACAGCATCTCCCATCGCAAGGACAGGCAGTTCTCCTATCTCCTGCAAGGAAATTTGATGCTTTTCATCTTCGGGTTGATATCGATGCTAAGGATACTCGGTGTGATTCCTTCTCTGCCGGGCATACTTGGTTCATCGTTGTTTTATTACGAGGTGGGAATCTTCCTCGAACTGCTGTTCTTCCTGATGGCGCTGAACTACAAGAACCGCAAGCAACTCATCGCGCAAGCAAGAGAGCACGAGCGACTGAAGGCCGAGAATCAGATGAAGGAATACGAGAAGGACCTTGCCGTCTTCAAGGCACAGCAACAGGAGCGCGAGCGCATCTCTGCCGATATGCACGACGAACTAGGTTCAGGAATGACGGCGATTCGTCTAATGAGCGAGATTGCCAAGAAGAAGATGGATACGCATCCTCCGGAGATCGATCGCATTTCTCAATCAGCAGATGAGGTGCTCAACAAAATGAACGCGATTATCTGGAGCATGAATAATGAGAACGATACGGTGGGAAATCTTGTGTCATACATCCGTTCATATGCACTGGAATACTTCGAGGGAACACCGATCACATGCAGGGTTTCGGTGCCTGAGAAGATGGAAGACCGGGAACTCACGGGAGATAAAAGAAGAAACGTCTTCCTTAGCGTGAAGGAAACGTTGAACAATGTGCTGAAACATTCGCAGGCGGATCGGGTGGATATTACGTTTGATATCAATCATACATTGACGATACGCATCGCGGATAATGGAGTGGGAATTGATATGCGCAACCTCCGCGAGTTTGGGAATGGGTTGAAGAATATAGCGAGAAGGATGGAGAGTATTGGGGGAGAGTATAAGATATTTAAAGAGAATGGAACGGTGACGGTGATTGGAGGGGTTCGTTAATTAGTTAATTAGTTAATTAGTTAATTAGTTAATTGGGCAGGATGGTGATGCGGCTGGGGGATTTTTGTTACGAGATGATTTCCGGTTCAGGACGATTGGCCGCAGATTTTATATGATTGCTTATGATTTTTTATGATCAAATCCGTGTGAACCCGTCAAATCCGTCTCAATCCGTGTTCCCCGCGCCGAAGGCGCCCTGTCCAAATCCGTGCGCATCCGTAAAAGCCGTATCAATCCGTGTTCCCCGCGCCGAAGGCGCCCTGTACAAATCCGTGTGCATCCGTCAAATCCGTCTCAATCCGTGTTCCCCGCGCCGAAGGCGCCCTGTACAAATCCGTGTGCATCCGTCAAATCCTTCTCAATCCGTGTTCCCCGCGCCGAAGGCGAAACAAAATTCAACCCGTTGCCTTTCTCTCCGCAGCCAAGCCCAAAAACAACATCACCCACCCCACTATAAAACATACTCCCCCCACCGGCGTCACCAACCCCACCCCCTTTAACCCCACCTGCTCCGAGGCCTTCAACGCCGTGAGCAAATACAACGACCCCGAAAACAATACAATTCCCAACACGAAAAACCTCCCTGCCCACTTCATCCTCCCCTCCGAAAACCGATGCGCCAGCATCCCCACAATTATCAACCCAAACGCATGATACATCTGATACTGCACTCCCGTCTGAAAACTCGATACCGTCTCCGGTGGCACAAGCTCTTTCAACTTATGCGCTCCGAATGCGCCAAGGGCCACTGCTAATCCCGCGAGTATCGCCCCCAGCCTGAGAAATGTTTTATGCATGGAAAATTTTTTCGATTAACGAATCTATGCTCATGTGTTCTTCATCCACGATCACCTTCGCCTGATCGTAATAGATTTTTCTATCAGAATATTTCCTGAGTATGAAACCACGTAGCTGGTTATCGCTTAACCCCTTCAGCAGCGGACGCTGATCGCGTTCCTTCAGCAATCGCTTAAACAAAGAATCGATGGAAGGGTTCAGCCAGGCGGTAACACCCGAACTATTCATGTATTCGATATTGTTGTTGAAGCATGGTGCGCCGCCGCCGCAGGCGAGCACGAAGGAAGTGTGGCTTTCGGTGAGAATGTGAAGCACTTCTGTTTCTTTGTGACGAAAATGTTCTTCGCCATCTTCAGCGAAGATCTGAGGAATCGTTTTTCCCTCGGAGTTCTCTACCTGTTCATCCAGGTCGAAGAACGGCAGCTTCAATTTATGACTAAGCTCCCTCCCGCGGAGGGTTTTGCCTGAGCCCATGAAGCCGATGAGGTAGATTCGCATTTTCTAAAGGGTTAATGAATTTTGATCGTTGACTGTGAAAACGTTGACCGTTGACCGTTAACCGTTAACCGTGATGCATCATGATTATGTAAATCGTTTCCCGACGCTGACGGTCAACGGTCAACGGTCAACGGCTAACGGCAAACGATACACGATCAACTTCCTTCAACTACTTAAACGCATTCATCCCCGTCACATCCATTCCCGTAATCAACAAATGAATATCATGCGTTCCTTCATAAGTGATCACGCTTTCGAGGTTCATCATGTGTCTCATCACGGGATATTCGCCGGTGATGCCCATGCCGCCGAGCATTTGCCTTGCATCGCGGCAGATGTTTGTTGCTACTTCACATGCATTGCGCTTCGCCATGCTCACCTGCTGCGGTGTCGCGCGACCTTCGTTCATCAGCGTGCCGAGTCTCCAGTTCAAAAGTTGTGCCTTGGTGATCTCGGTGATCATCTCCGCAAGTTTCTTCTGCTGTAACTGGAACGATCCGATCGGCTTGCCGAACTGCTCGCGCTCCTTGCTGTACCTGAGAGCCGTGTCGTAACAATCCATTGCCTCGCCAACTGTACCACACGCAATTCCGTAACGCGCTTTGGTAAGGCAACTCAGCGGCCCTTTCAGTCCTTTGATGTTGGGCAAAATATTTTCCTTCGGAACTTTCACGTTATCAAAAACCAGTTCGCCGGTGGCGCTGGCGCGAAGGCTCCACTTGCCATGAGTAGTGGGCGTGGTGAATCCTTCCATTCCTCTTTCGAGAATCAATCCATGAATTTCTCCATTTTCCTTTTTCGCCCAAACCACGGCTACCTGTGCAAACGGCGCATTGCTGATCCACATTTTACTTCCGTTTAAAATAACATGATCGCCGGCATCTTTAAAATTACTGAGCATTCCGCCGGGATCGCTGCCATGATCCGGTTCTGTAAGCCCGAAGCAACCCAGCCATTCGCCACTGGCCAGTTTGGGCAAATATTTCATTCGCTGTTCCTCGTTTCCATATTCAAAAATGGGAAACATCACCAGCGAGCCTGCCGTCACCAGGAGCGCGCACGCAGCAATCTGC
>CBINHQ010000233.1:0-4510 GCA_966250475.1 uncultured Chitinophagaceae bacterium | reverse complement strand
GAATGTCTTCGAGCGATGGCTCGGTTAGCAAGGCAGCCGAATAAGGAATCTCCTTTGTCGCGGCCATTTCTGAGAGGAGTTTCATCTGGGTGTAGATGACGCGGATGCTGGCATTTTCGGAATCCTGGGTATCGTTGAGGTCTTCGGCGGCTTCGAGATCGGAGGGATAGACATAACCTTCGCCGACTTCGTCTTCAGCTTTCATGAAAATTGCATGGAGCGCGGAACCGTTTTGTTTGCACCAGTCGATTGCAGCGTTGAGTAATCCAAATGGAAAGCGAATCCCATTCAGTATAAGCAGGGCTTTGGACATTTTATACTATCGATTTACCCTTTCGGGATTGTGAGGTTCAGATTTCAGAATGATACTGCAAAGTTAATATGCCCACTTCACAAGCGTTGCACCCCAGGTAAACCCACCGCCGAAGGCCGACAGCACGAGGTTGTCACCCTTTTTTAATTTCTTTTCCCATTCCCAGAGACAAAGCGGAATGGTTCCCGCGGTGGTGTTTCCGTATTTCGCGATGTTAATCATTACCTTTTCTTTCGACAATCCCATGCGATTGGCAGTCGCGTCGATGATGCGCAGGTTAGCCTGGTGTGGCACAAGCCATGCAATGTCATCTGCAGTGAGATTATTTCTTTCAAGTAGTTCCGCGCTCACGTCAGCCATTCCTTTAACTGCGAACTTGAACACGGCCTGTCCTTCCTGATAGATGAAGTGCTCTTTTGCGGCCACGGTTTCCATCGATGCGGGTTTCACAGATCCGCCTGCCTTCATGTGAAGGTACTGGCATCCGCTGCCATCGCTGCGGAGAATGCTGTCCTGAATGCCGTAGCCTTCTTCATTTGGCTCGAGTAAAACTGCACCGGCTCCGTCACCAAAGATGATGCAGGTCGCGCGGTCGCTGTAATCCACTATGGCGCTCATCTTGTCCGCGCCACAAACAACTACTTTCTTATAACGTCCGCTTTCTATTAATGATGCTCCGAGTGTAAGTGTGTAAAGGAAACCTGAACATGCCGCGCTGACATCGAATCCCCATGCGTTCTTAGCTCCGAGTTTGTCGCAGGCTACGTTGGCTGTGGCCGGAAACACCATGTCGGGGGTAACGGTGCCTACGATCAGCACATCTATTTCCGAAGGGTCGATTCCGCGCTTGCGGCAAAGGTCCTGCACGGCTGGCACCACCATGTCGGATGTGCCTTTGCCGGCTCCCTTCAATATTCTGCGCTCTTCAATGCCCGTGCGGGTACGAATCCATTCATCATTTGTGTCAACCATTTTCTCAAGGTCGAAGTTTGTGAGCCTGTCTTCCGGAACAAAGCCTCCTACTGCGGTAATTGCTGCGTTGATCTTCATCAAAGTAGAATTTGGGACACAAAGTTTAATTATTAATTATTAATTAGCTAATTATTAATTAACCAATTGGCTGCGAAGACACTGGCCTGATTTGCTTTTCCTTATTTTCGCCGGATGATTTCTTACCTGAAGGGAACCTTCGTGAACAAGACACCCGCCTCTGTACAGGTGGAGGTTGGCGGCATTGGCTACGAGGTTCAGATTACGCTTTCTACTTATTCAAGCATACAGAACCTCGACTCTGGGATGCTGCACACTCACCTGCTCGTGCGTGAAGACGCGCACATTCTATTCGGATTCTTTGATCCGAAAGAAAAGGAGATGTTTCAGCAATTGATCTCGGTCACCGGAATCGGGGCTTCCACTGCCCGGGTGATGCTTTCCTACCTCAAACCCGGGGAACTTGCCAGGGCCATCGTGCAATCTGATGTGAAGTCGCTTGAGGCGATCAAGGGGATTGGGAAAAAATCGGCCGAAAGAATCATCCTGGAATTGCGTGATAAGCTGTCCAGGCAAAACCTCGAGGCAAATATTTCCCCTATGAAAAACAATACTTTGCACCAGGATGCGTTAAATGCACTGGCGGCTTTAGGCATCAACAGGTCGGCTGCGGAACAGGCCCTGAAAAAGGTCATTTCCACCTCGCCGGATCTACCTGTAGAAGAGCTCATAAAGAAGACCTTGCGTATCCTCTGATTCAAACCAATTTACCGGAATTAATTGATCGTGAGACAAATTGAATTGTAAGACTTCCCATATTTTCCGTACGTTGGTAGGGACGGTATTGCTGTTTGCATTTTTTACACAGGCAAACGCACGCAATCATATTGACTTTTATCATGCTGAAAGATTCTTCCAGGATACCAGCAGGATCGACACGCTGCCATACCCGATCTTCGACCGCTACGGAGATCCGTATAGCAATCCCCTTCGAAACAGCTTCGACTTCAGCGATACATCCTTTATCAACCGCACCATCGAGTACGACCCGGTAACACGCCAGTACTATGTGATGGAAAAGATCGGCGACCGGTACTATCGTGTGCCGACTCCATTCACCATGGATGAATTCCTCAGGATACAGGGAAGGAAGGATGAGGAAGATTACTTCAGGCGCAGGGCGAAGATGCTGGCCGATATGAACCGCCGGCTGTTCAAACCCAAATTTCCAGAGAGAAAGGATTGGTTCAACAGAATTGTGGGTGTGGGCAAGGTGGATATTCGTCCGTCTGGCTACGTGGACATCCTCGCAGGATACCAGGGGCAAAACATCAAGAACCCGACACTACCCGAACGTGCGAGGAGGAATGGTGGTCTCGACTTCAACATGAACGCGCAACTGCAGGTTGATGCAAACATCGGCGATAAGCTCAAGCTTCCCATTAATTACAATACGCTTGCGAATTTTGAATTTGAGAATCAACTTAAGCTGAATTATCAGGGAAAGGATGATGAGATCATCAAGCAGTTTCAACTTGGTAATGTAAACTTCGCTTCAAAGGGAACTCTGATTCCTGGTGCGCAATCATTCTTCGGGATAAAGACGCAGCTGCAATTCGGAAAATTATTCGTGACGGGTGTGTTCGCTAACCAGCGTGCGCAGCGACAGTCACTGGGGCTCGAAGGCGGAACGGCTACCCAGCTTTTCTCTGTGAAGGCTGATGAATACGAGGAGAATCGTCACTTCCTGATGGCGCAGTACTTCCGACAGAATTATAATACGGCGATGGCACAGCTGCCTGTGGTGAATTCGCAGGTGCAGATCCTGAGGGTGGAGGTATGGGTCACTAACAGGAATGTGGCCGCAACAACAGACACGCGCGACATCGTGGCACTGATGGACCTAGGCGAAGGAGCTCCGTATGGTCCATGGGGTGGAACGGGAAACCCTGCAACACTTCCCGATAACAATGTGAACACATTGTACTCAATGCTTACGAGCAGCCCGGCAAACAGGAACTCGAGCACGGTGCAGAGTTTTCTTACCGGTGCGGGTCTTACACCTGTGCAGGAATTTGAAAAGACATTTGCAAGAAAGCTTCAGCCTTCAGAATATTATTTCAATCCACAGATTGGATTCATCTCATTGAATCAACCTTTACTTCCTGATGAAGTATTGGGTATCGCAATTCAGTATACGTATAATGGAAGGGTGCATCAGATTGGTGAGTTCTCGCAGGATGTGCCGCCGGATACAACGGGCACCACGCAGAATGTACTTTTCCTGAAATTATTGAAGGCAACTTCGCAGCGTCCGAATCTTCCGATTTGGGATCTGATGATGAAGAATGTGTACTCGGTGGGATTTGGTCAGCTCGAGCGCCAGGACTTCAAACTCGATCTGCTGTATGAGGAACCGAGTCTGGGGGAGAAGAGGTATCTGCCGCCTGCAGATGTGTTGCCTGAATACGAAGGTCAACCGTTGATCTCGTTGGTGAATCTCGATCGATTAAACAATCAGAATGACCCGCAACCGGATGGAGTCTTCGATTTTATTGAAGGCTTCACCATCATCTCATCGATGAGCCGCGTGATCTTCCCGGTACTGGAGCCATTTGGTCGTGATCTTGAATATGTTTTTCCTGATCAGGCGAGGCGCGACAAGTATATATATTACCCGCTCTACGATACGATCAAGGCCATCGCGCAGACGTACGCGAATCTTAACAGGTATGAATTGAATGGCCGGTCGAAGTCATCTTCGATGGGCGGCGACTATCAGCTTGGCTTCAACATTCCAAGAGGATCGGTAACTGTTACGGCAGGCGGGCAGACATTGGTAGAGAATATTGACTACGAGATAAACTATGATCTGGGTACGCTGCGTGTGATCAACCCTGCGATCATCAACTCGGGAGTTCCTGTCAACATTCAGTATGAGAACCAGGCGGCGTTCGGCATACAGCAACGAAACTATATGGGCCTGCGTTTCGATTACCTGGCGAATAAGAAGTTGACGATTGGAGGTACGATCGTGAGGTTGGGAGAGCGTCCGTTCTTCGTGAAGCAGGGTTATGGTGATGACCCGATTCGTAACACGATGTATGGAATGGATGTGAGTTATGAGAGTGAATGGCCGAGGCTAACCAAGTGGCTTGACAAGCTTCCGTTTTATTCTTCGAAGGCGCCATCATCAATCAAAGGATA
>CBINHQ010000232.1:0-4513 GCA_966250475.1 uncultured Chitinophagaceae bacterium | reverse complement strand
GCCTCTCCATGCGAGTTCCACAGCTACAGGACCGCGGGCTGCAAGTAGTGCGGCTTCATCCACGTAGTTGGTGCTGACATCATCGATGTAATCTGTAAATGTCTTTCGGTATCCAAGTTCAAGTCCGAGACGCATGTCCTCATTGAGTGAATACTCTGCACCAATACCGAACGGAATGTGAATCTGCATGAGTTTATAATTCTTCACGCCGGGCATGAAACCCTGACCCTCGGTGCTAAGGGGCTGAAGAAAAACTTTGGAACCAGTCGCATCTTCCGTGTAAGGCTTGAAATGGAAGAAGCCAATTCCAGCGAACACATACGGGCTCCACCAGCGATAATTAAAGCTGAAAAGATTGTATTGTCCGGTCAGTTCAAAGTCGAAGATCTTGGTTCTGAAGTTGAGGTTTCTTTCCTGCATTGAGGGAGTGCCGCGGCTGTCATCAGCCTGTAGTCCGGTAAGCGTGATATAGCTTCGAGCGCTGATATGTTCGGTGAAGTCGTACCTGGCGCCCAGCGAACCAAGCAGTTTTCCCTGGGAAAATGAAATCGATTTCGCCTTCAGGTCGCCCTGGTAATTGGCAAAGCCAAGCCTGCCGGAAACGTAAAGGTTCTGCGCAGATGCCCACAAGGGCATCACAGCAGCCAGGAATAATAGTTTCTTCATTGAATAATTGTTAAACCGTCAGTTTATAAACGAAGGTACATTCCTTTTTAGTCTCCCCACAACTTGCAAGTTAGGGTCATCAACGCCCAGAAATTGCCCCAAACCTCAAAATAACATTCTGTTATAAAACCCAATAGCATCTTGCCCCTCATCCTGACCTTCGCCAGGGAAGGCTCCGCTCCGTTCCCTGCTCCCTGCTCCCTGTTCCCTGCTTCCTGTTCCCTCCCTTGCGGTATTAATTTTGTTCCTTATCTTCTCGACAGCTAAAGTCGTTGCCTTCATGCGGAAACTCTACTTAATCCTGGCCTTATTCTCTCTCACTGCCTGCTCGGTCAGTCAGAATCCTTTGAGAAAGCAAACCATCAAATTAAAAAGAGGTATTATCAAGGATGATACGAGCTATGTGTATGGACTTCCTTTCGAGCCGGGAACCGCTCACCTCCTGGTGCAGGGATACTTCGGCATGTTCACGCATAAGGAGCGCGCCGCTCTCGATTTCAAGATGAAGGTCGGCACTAAGATTCTCGCGGCAAGAGGAGGTGTGGTAGTTCGATTGAAAGAAGATGGCTCGAAAGGTGGAGCCAGCCGCAAATACCGGAGCGAAGGAAACTCTGTAATCATTCAACATTCTGACAGTTCCCGTGCGGGATACTGGCATCTGCAAAAGGACGGAGTGTTCGTGAATGTGGGAGATACAGTCAGGCAGGGACAGGTGATCGGTCTCAGCGGAAAGACAGGATACACCGCATTTCCTCACCTGCATTTCCTTGTGTGGGGATACGACAAGAATGGCCGTTGGAAACAGATTGCAACGCGCTTTCAAACCTCGAAAGGCATTAAATACCTGAATGCAATCAACAGATATCGCAGTACTAACACCGAGCTTGAGTATTTTTGAGGAATATTCAACTTGTCACTACACGAAATATATCACCGTTTCATTACCGATATCCGAAACACGGGCTGGCCTGAATGGGTGAGTACGGTTATGCAACTGGCCAGCGTTTGGTTTGCAAGAAAGAATAATATCCTTGTCTTTCCCACGGGAATAATCGGAGTGTTGCTGGCAGCATACATCTATTATTTTGTCTCTAGTCCTCCGCTGCATGCAGATGCCACACTAAATCTCTATTATTTCGCCATGAGTGTATACGGCTGGTACAATTGGGTGCAGCGAAAGGATCGTAACCACTTTACCTATCCCATCAGTTGGTGCACGAGAAAAGAACTTCTCTCCGGATTTCTTTTCTTCCTCGGCTCGTGGCTTGCAATCTACCTGGTGTTGCACTACTGGACTGATAATAACACCGTGTTGCTCGATTCACTCGTCAGTTCTTCCGCCATTACTGCAATGTGGTGGATGGCAAAGAGAAAGATTGAAAACTGGCTCGCATGGATATTTTCGAATATCGTCGCCATCCCGCTCAATTTCTACAAAGGGTTCATGTTATTTACAGTGATGTATCTTATTTTTCTATTACTTGCGTGGTGGGGATATAACGATTGGAAAAAAATGCGAACGAATGGCAACAATTAAGAAAATCGCGGTTATCGGACCGGAAAGCACCGGAAAGAGCACACTCTGCGAACAACTCGCGATTCATTACGATACTGTCTGGTGTCCCGAATTCGCCAGGGAGTATCTCACGAAATGGGGACCCAAATATTCCTACGGCGATCTCGTGCATATTGCACGCACACAACTCGAGCAGGAGGACCTTTACCTGCAACTCGCGAAGGACATTGCAAACATTGAAGAAAAGCCAGTGCATCCTTACTTCATCGATACCGAAATGACGGTAATGAAGGTTTGGTCGGAGTTTGTATTCGGTCGTGTTGATACATTTATTGCTTCCCAGTTTAAAGAAAGGAGTTATGATCTCTACTTCCTATGCGATATCGATCTGGAATGGACAGATGATCCCCTGCGTGAATATCCTCACCTCGAAGACCGCCAGGCTTTGTTTGGCATTTACTCCAACCTCATGAAAGCACAGGACACACCTTGGTATGTGATCAGCGGCAAAGAAGAAGACCGGCTCGCCACGGCTATTCAGAAAGTGGAAGAATTACTAAAGAATTAGTTTTACTTAAATGAATGCCTTTCTTTCGCGAAATCACAG
Source organism: uncultured Chitinophagaceae bacterium (assembly GCA_966250475.1). GTDB lineage: Bacteria > Bacteroidota > Bacteroidia > Chitinophagales > Chitinophagaceae > CBINHQ01. Next base: position 1,724 of record CBINHQ010000232.1, on the reverse strand, counting down.
GGCGCTTTTCTATGGCACGTGGCTTCTGCTCACGCTGATGCAGGCTGCGCTCACCGAGCTTCAGGATGATGAGGCTTATTATTGGGTCTATTCAGAATTTCTCGATTGGGGATATTTCGATCATCCCCCTCTCACTGGTTTACTTGTAAAGATGGGTTACGCGATCTTCCCAAATGAATTGGGTGTTCGTTTGTTTCCACTACTGCTCAATCTCCTTTCATTATTAATAATTGAAAAGCTCACAACCAACAAGAGCCCATTACTCTTCTATACCATCGCTCTTTCCATTGCCGTATTGCAACTCTCGGGATTCGTGGCAGTGCCCGACATTCCGCTGATATTCTTCACGGCCGTGTTTTTCCTTTTCTATCGACGCTTCGTTCTAAAGGAAAATCTCTGGAACGCTTTTCTACTCGGCTTCAGCATAGCTCTGCTTTTTTACAGCAAGTACCACGCGATACTGATTGTTTTGCTGACGGTTGCTTCAAATTTCAAATTACTCACCAGACCGTTCATCTACGTTTCCGCGCTCGTTGCCCTGCTGTTATTTGCTCCGCACCTGTGGTGGCAATTCGAGCATGACTGGGTTAGCTTTCGGTATCATCTCTTTGAAAGCAATGTAAACAGGTACAAGTTCTCATATACGACTGAATACCTAATCGGGCAGCTTCTTCTTCCCGGGCCAATCGCGGGATTCATCATTCTTCCTGCGGCATTTCTTTACAAGACTGCGAACAAGACTGAGCGTGCGTTGAAGTTTTCGATGATCGGTATCTATCTTTTCTTCCTCCTTAGCTCCTTCCGCGGACGCGTTGAGGCGAACTGGACATCGCCGGTGTTGGTATCACTAATGGTGCTTTCTCATCAATACATCATACAAAAGAATAGCTGGCAAAAATGGATCTGGCGATTGATGCCCGTCACGTTGATGCTCGTGCTCTTCGCAAGACTTGTGATGATTGCGGATTTCGTTCCGCTTAAGGCCATAAAGGAACGATACCATTCATGGAAGGAGTGGCCGCAAGAAATGAGAGAAAAGACCGGAGGACTTCCGATCGTCTTCAGCAATTCATACCAACGCGCTTCGAAGTATTGGTTTTACAGCGGACAGACTACTTATTCACAGAACTGGTACAGGGAGCGCAAGAACAACTACAACTTCTGGCCGATCGAGGATTCCCTACTGGGAAAGCCGGTTTACTTCCTGGATATTTATGACATGCACCGCTTCCCCGACTCTTTGCAAACACCGATTGGCTGGGTGGGTTACAGATTAGATTCTTCGCTCGCATCATTTGCGAAGGTGAAGATTGATGTCTCGCCTGCAACGTTGAAGATGCAGGAAGGTGAAGCAATAAGGGTGGAATGCGCTTCAACAATGCCAGAGCATTACAGAAAATTCATCCTCTCGCAAAGTAATCTGCTTGATACAACTCTCATGGGGGTGTTTACGAAATATGGATGGGTTAAGGATCTTCCCACAACACTTTCATTGCGCGAAATGGCGGAAGGAAAGAAACAGCGCATTACCATTGAACCGGACCTTCCTGCTGGAGAATATTTCCTGCGCTTTTCCATCAAGGAAGGAAAGACGAATGGCACGCACAACAGCGATAAGATCAGGCTTGTGATTGAATGATTATTTCTTCTTCGTTTTCTTAGGTGTGGTCTTTACCTCGAGGCCAATCACCTCGCGCACATCGGGATCCTTTTCGAGGTAAAGC
>CBINHQ010000231.1:0-4518 GCA_966250475.1 uncultured Chitinophagaceae bacterium | reverse complement strand
ACGAACGCCCGTATGATCAGTATGTCTAATTTCTTGAACACTTATCTTTAATTATGGATAAAGCAAAAATACGGCTTTCACCCCTCGAGGCTGAACTGGTTTCAAATACATTATGGATATTAACAAAGAATGAAGTGATGAGGAAGGCGAAGCTTATCCTCGAAGACGTGGCGGAACGGCAGCGCGTATTTCTGCAACAAAATCCGGACCTGCTTCCGCAGGAAATAATTTCCATTCCACCAAAGATATCGAAAGGCGAATACTACAAGGGTCTCCCCTATTACATGCTCGATCATCCAAGACAGTTGAGCCGTGATGGCAATCTCGCGATTAGAACCATGTTCTGGTGGGGAAACTTCTTTAGCGTCACGCTTCATATTTCACAACATCACAAAGACGAGCGCGAGGAAAGAATCATCAGCATGCTGCCAGAACTGCGCGATGAATTTTTCATTTGTGTGAATGAAGATGAATGGGAACATGATTTCAATCCGGGAAATTACCAACGCCTCTCCCTTATGGGAGAATCGCAGGCAGCAGCCATCGTCAGGAATAAGTCCTTCCTGAAACTCTCGAAACAAATTCCGATCTCTGAATGGGAAAATGCGGATGATTTGATCTTCGAAACCTTTCGCAACTTGCTCGTGCTTATAAAAGGCTAGTTGCCGAGGCGGTGAAACAGATCCTTCACCTGGTGATCCCAGAGCAGGCTCTGATCCTTAATCTCCTTCTTCTCAGCGAAATCTTTAACCACGAGAATGGTCTGATTGGTGATCTCGGATTTTTCTATCCTGAATTCGAAGTATTCATCTTTGGGAGCGGCAAGCCAATGGAACCGGATGTATTTATCGGGTTCGCTTTCCAGAACTTCGGCCTTTTCGAAGGCGCCATTCCAGCCAAAGTAAAATATATTGTCACGCTCGTCGACCTTATCAGCAAACCATTCTCCAAGGCCGGCGGGTGTAGATAGAAATTCATATAAAATAGAAGGGGAACAACGGACGGGGAATTCTAGCGTATATAATTGCTTACTCATCTTAATGTTTTGAAAATCCTATACTCAGGGCTGCAATAATAAATAATTAATAATACCCCCAGAAAATAATTTTCAGCTCCCCGAAACCACTGATTCAAGGCCTCATATATGAAATAAATCTCATGGTTTTTCGTTAAAGTAATATAAAAGTTTTTTGGCAGATAATAGGGATTTCCCTTAAATTGCCTTGAAGTCCAATATTTATCTGAGTGAATCAGACACGTGATGGGTGTTTTTTTAGGGCAATTTTGTTCCGAACCATAATTCTAGAACCCTTAAAAATAAACCGATCTAAAACCAATACCTATGAGCATGAGACAGTTGAAGATCACGAAGTCCATTACCAATCGTGAATCGCAAAGCCTCGAAAAGTACCTACAGGAAATCGGCAAGGTTGAATTGATTACGCCGGAAGAAGAGGTAAAATTAGCCACACAAATCAAGCAGGGTTGCCAGAAGTCACTGGATCGCCTCACTAAGGCGAACCTGAGATTCGTTGTGTCTGTAGCCAAACAGTATCAGAACCAGGGACTTTCCCTTCCCGATCTGATCAACGAAGGTAACCTGGGTCTCATCAAGGCCGCACAGCGATTTGATGAAACACGCGGGTTCAAGTTCATTTCCTACGCAGTGTGGTGGATCAGGCAGAGCATCCTGCAGGCATTGGCCGAGCAGTCTAGGATTGTGAGGCTTCCCCTCAACAAGGTGGGACTGACCAACAGGATCCAGAAGGCCTATTCCCAACTCGAGCAGGAGTTTGAGCGCGAACCTTCCGCTGAAGAACTTGCGGAAGTACTCCAGATGGACCTCGAAGAGGTTTCTGCCACGCTTGGCATTTCGGCCCGCCATGTGAGCATGGACACGCCGCTAGCCGAGGGCGAGGAAAACACCTTACTCGATGTACTGGAGAATCCCAACGCCGACAAGACCGACGACGAACTCGACCGCAAGGAATCCCTGAAGACCGACATCGACCGTTCATTGAAGGCTCTCACCGAGCGACAAAAAGAAGTGATCTGCTTCTTCTTTGGCATTGGTGTGGATCACCCAATGAGCCTGGAAGATATCGGAGAAAAATTCAATCTCACCCGCGAGCGTGTTCGCCAGATCAAGGACAAGGCAATCACCAAACTCAGAACAACCAACAGGTGCAAACTCCTGAGAACCTATCTCGGCGCATAAGCAAATCAAAAAATGAATATGGCAGAATAAATTCTACTTTATCTTTGCGAATTGAAAAGTGAACAGTGATGTTCACTTTTTGTTTGGAGTAAGGTGGATGTAGGGTTGGCCGTTAACCGTTAACCGTTAACCGTTGACCGTTGACCGTTAACCGTTAACCGTTAACCGTTGACCGTAACTTCGGATTGGAGAAACGGTCTACGGTCAACTGTAAACGGTCAACGATCAACATTGTATAAAAAAAACTATCTCTTATAAATGTTTAATAATCTTCAAGAAAAACTCGAATCCGCCTTCAAGGGCCTCAAGGGACAGGGCAGGATCACGGAACTGAATATAGCCACGACGCTGAAAGAAATTCGTCGTGCGCTGGTGGACGCGGACGTCAACTACAAAATCGCGAAGGAATTTACCGACAAGGTGAAGGAAAAGGCCATCGGTGAAAAGGTGATCAATGCGATCAGTCCCGGTCAGTTAATGACGAAGATCGTGAAGGATGAACTCGCGGAGTTGATGGGCGGACAGGAAGCATCGTTCAATGCGAAGGGTGCACCAGCAGTGATACTGATCGCGGGTCTGCAAGGTAGTGGTAAGACCACCTTCAGCGGAAAGCTTGCAAACTATTTGAAGACGAAGAAGGGCCTCTCTCCCATTCTCGTGGCTGCCGACATTTATCGTCCCGCAGCGATGGAGCAGTTGAGGGTGTTGGGTGAACAGATCAATGTAGATGTGCACATCGAACCCGAGAACAAGGATGCGGTTTCCATTGCGCAGAATGCGGTGAAGGAAGCGAAGTCTAAAAACAAGAATGTTGTTATTATAGATACAGCCGGTCGCCTGGCGATCGATGAAGCAATGATGACCGAGGTGGCAAACATCCGCAACGCAGTAAACCCACAGGAGATTCTCTTCGTGGTGGACAGCATGACCGGCCAGGATGCGGTGAACACTGCGAAGGCCTTCAACGAGCGGCTCGACTTCTCCGGCGTAGTACTGACGAAGCTCGATGGTGATACACGCGGTGGTGCGGCTCTCTCGATCAAGTATACGGTCAACAAGCCGATCAAGTTCGTGAGCAGTGGTGAAAAGATGGAAACGCTCGATGTGTTCTACCCCGAGCGTATGGCGCAGAGAATCCTCGGCATGGGCGACATCACCACCCTTGTGGAAAAGGCGCAAGAGCAGTTCGACGAGGCGCAGGCAAAGAAGTTGGAAGGAAAGATCAGGAAGAACAAGTTCGACTTCGCCGACTTCAAGATGCAGTTGGAACAGATAAAGAAGATGGGAAATATGAAGGATTTGCTGGGAATGATCCCGGGTCTTGGCAGCAAGGTCAAGGATCTGGATGTGAATGAAGACTCCTTCAAGGGAATCGAGGCGATGATAAACTCCATGACCCCGGCCGAGCGCAGCAATCCCGACCTGATCGATGGCAGCCGCCGCCGCCGAATCGCAAAGGGTTCAGGCAAAGACATCAGCGAGGTTAATGCCTTCATGAAACAATTCGAGCAGATGAGGGATATGATGAAGGGGATGAACAAAATGGGCATGTTTGGGAAGATGCCCAGGCTGAAAATGTGATTTTGGTCAACTATTCTGGTAGATAATTATTCAATTAATCCCTACCTTCGCCTACCGGTTTCAACCGGACTTAACAATTATTGTTTAACGCCTTTAAATGTCTATTTAAAATGGCAGCTAAAATCCGTCTTCAGAGACATGGGTCCAAAAAGAGGCCCTTCTACTTCATCGTTGTTGCAGATGCACGCGCTCCCCGCGATGGAAAATTCATCCAAAAACTTGGCACTTACAATCCCCTGACCGTTCCGGCTACAATTCAGCTTGATCGTCAGAAGGCTCTTGAGTGGCTGAACAAGGGTGCTACACCCACTGATACCGTTCGCCGCATCCTGAGCTTTAAGGGTGTGCTTTACCTGAAGCACCTCCTTCGTGGTGTAAGCCTTGGTTTGTTTGATGATGCAACAGCCATGGAAAAATTCACCAAGTGGAGCACAGAACATGAAGCCCAGGTGAAGAAACGCCAGGAAGAAGCTTCCCGCAACAGAAGAGGCAGACGCCCCGCTCCCAGCCGTCGTCCTGAAAAGAAGGCCGAAGGCAGCGGGAATGAAGGATGATAAATCTGTGAAGGAGAAAAGTTATTAAGGTGACTGTTTGGTCACCTTTTTTTGTGCGTTGACCGTGGACCGTGGAACGTTGACCGTTGACCGTTGACCGTATACCGTTGACAGTATACCGTTGACCGTATACCGTTGAAAGTATACCGGTGACCGGTCTTAGAT
>CBINHQ010000230.1:0-4536 GCA_966250475.1 uncultured Chitinophagaceae bacterium | reverse complement strand
GATTTTCCTTCACCACTAAAAGTTGAGGTGACAAGAATCACGAGTTTGTCGGTGTTGTGTACTACATATTGCAGATTGGAGCGAATGATGCGGAACTGTTCCGCCACCATACTGCGGCTCGTCTTGTTCACTACTAGTACATTCTCGGAGAATGAGTGTCCGACTTCTCCGATGATCGGCGCGTCAGTTACTTTTTCAATGTCCGCCCTCGTAGTTACCTTATCGTTGAATGCTTCTTTAACAAACAATCCAACTGCAGGAAGTGCAAGGCCAATCACGATTGCCATGAGTTGAATCGTTCTCCTGTTTGGCTTTATCGGAACGTTTACCGGATTTGCCTTGTCGATGATCGATGAATTCGAAATGGTTGCCGCTCTCGAGATTGCCGCTTCTTCGCGTTTGCTTTCGATCTGCGTGTAGAGAGCAAGCTTAGTGTTCATCTGGCGCTGGATCTCCACCAGTTGCTTGATCTTAGCAGGCATTGATTCAAGCCTTCCCATGTCATCGCCAACCTTTCTGCGAAGTGTGGCGATTGCATCGAGATAAGAGACGCGAAGGTTCTGCAGGCTCTCAAGCAAATTCTGTCTTTGTTTCTCGATCACACCTTCCGCTTCCTTTATTGCTGGATTGCTGGGAGGAATGTTTGCATCGAGCAACATCTGTCTTTCGAGTTGCGCTTTGTTATAACCGTTTACGAGATCATTAAGTGTGAGGTCTTCCAAGCCGAGTGATGATGGAACGACTCTGTTGAATTGGTTTTCCTTGTCCTTCACATAATCAGTCACTGCGTCAACCAGCGCGATCTTCATTTCCAATTCACTGATGTTCGCATTTGTTTCGCGAAGCTTCTCGAAGTATTCGCTTGATTGTATGTCTTCGTCGAAAAGATTCTCGCGTTGCCTGAGGTTGAGTTCGATGGCCTGGATGCTGTCGATTTCTCCTTTCAGTTTCTCGAGCCTTTCATCGATGAAGGTGATCATCTGGTCTGCGGAATAATTATTCTGCTCAATCGTCATCGAATCATATTCCACCATCAGCGCATTTACGATGTCAGCCGACAGGTGTGGATTCGTCGATTGCATCGAGATATTCAGAATGCCGGTTCCGGCAGTGCGGGGTTGAATGGCGAGTCCGCGAACAAGACTTGCAGCCTGTCGTTCGGGAGCACTATAGGCAACAGTGAATTCGCTTCCCGGTACGGGATTGCCCCTCTTCACAAGTTTGAAAGTACCATGTTCGTTTCTGAACTCCTGACCGAAGGGAATAGACTTTGAGTCGTCGTTTAATCGGAACGTATTCTCATTCACCACCGAAATCTTCATCGACATGAATGCCACAGAATCACTCATGCTAACTGTCTCCACGTAGAAAGGAGCAGATCGATAAGCATTCAATCCTTTGATCTTACCGATAGTAGTGTAGGTGTATTGCAGATCGAGCCTCTTTACCACACGTGTCATGAGCGGTGTAGACTTAAGTATCTCCATTTCACTTTGAAGATTCAGTCCCCTGTTGTCACCCATGAGGATGTCTTCTACTTTGTCGGGGCGGCTGTCTTTTCTTTCACTCTTGATGAGCATGCTGCCTGTGGCGCTGTAGATCTGCGTGGCATATCGGAGGTATGCGAATGCAGCCAGCAGTGCCAGGGCCACCGACACAAGGAACAGCGGCAGGAAGCGGACGTATTTAAAGAAAAGCTCCTTTAAGGTTAAGCTTGAATGTTCCTGTTTATTGCTCTGCTCTTCCATCAATAGTTTTTAGCATTAGGAAACTATGGACCGTTTAATTAAATATGTTGTAGATAAGCGCGATGGCTGTAAGCACACTCAATCCAAAGCTCACGCGCTGAATGACGGTATCCTGCTCCGCTTTCTTTTGCTTCGTCTTGACAGGATCAACCATTACTACATCATTTTGCATGAGATTGTAGTAGGGGGATTCGAATAATTTCTCATCAGAAAGATCAACGATGCCGACTTCCCGCCGCCCGTCGACTTCGCGTATGACTTTCACGCGTTCCTTCTGGCCGTAATCTGTTAGTCCTCCTGCGAGGCCGACAGCTTCGAGAATTGTCAGCCGCTCTCCCGGCATGGAGATTAGTCCCTGCGAATTAACTTCTCCAACCACAGTGACTTTGAGGTTGAGGAAACGAACAATCACTGCGGGGTCTGTGAGAACGGAATCTTTTTCATTAATGCGCCGTTTTATCACGTCGGCCAGTTCGAGTCGGGTGAGTCCTTCAGCTTTCACAACTCCAATTCTTGGGTATTCGATATTTCCGTGATTGTCGACAAGGTAACCATTCACTCCTCCCGTGGTTGAACCACCGGAGAGAGAAGGGAGATTGTATGGCGCATCGGAAAGTTCGGGGCGTGTGCTTGCGCTATAAATCTGGATGTATAGCTGATCATTTTTCTTGATCTTCAGTTCGGGAATGTGAACTGCACCCAGATCAGAAGTATCTGAAAGATTCTGCAGGTAGTTAGGAATTTTCTGCTGCGTTCCACAGGAGATAAGATATACTGGAAGTAGCAGCAGGACTACCGTTCGGATAAATTTCATTGATATTGCGTTTGTGCTTGCAGATTGCAAAAATAATGGATGGCGCTATTCTGAACGGGCCGAAGTTAGTTTAGTTCTCTCAATATAGGCCACTAACACATAGCCCAGGCTTTCAATGGCTACCTTCACCGCTTTCCTCCTTATGCCGAGCACCTCGCCTTCCCTGTCCATCAGCGGGCCGGTGGTGATCTTCACACGTTGGTGAAGTTTGATGTCCATGGGTTGCACTTCCACATTCTCATGTTCATTGAGAAACCTGCGAATGAGATTTATTTCCTTCTCTTTTATCACAGCAGGCTTCCCTTCCCAATAGACGAAGTTGATCACACCCGGAGTCATGCGTACCTCTGTACGATCCTCATCATTCACCTTCACAAAAACGTATGACTTGAAGAGCGGTTCTTCAACAACCTTCACACGATCGCTCCATTTTCTTCGAACCTTATTGAGTGGGCAATAACATTCATATCCCTTTTCGAGCAGGAGTTGATTGACTTTTTTCTCCCACCGCGGACGACTGTATATGGCCAACCATTTACGACCCAAGTGCAGAATTTTTTTTAATGCTTCGCCACCTCAGTCCCACAACAATTTTTTTGGTGGCTGGTCAAATCCCGGAAAAATCACATTAAGCGATTCCCCGATGGGTGCAAATATATATGAAGAATGTGACTGATAATAACCTAAAAGCGGCGGATTTTGAAGCAATTACTGACATTAAATGCAGGTTCGCCGGGAGGTCATCTCAGAGTTTGCTGACGACCCCTTCCTGAAGAGAGTACTGTTCGCCTGAGTGAGAGCAGGTCGCTCTTCCTGAAGCGTCGAAGTTGAGTTTCATGCCTGCCTCACTTGTCCACCCTTGTTGCCGTGCAGGGTTGCCGGTGACGATAGCGTAGGGAGGGACATTCTTCACCACCACGGCACCTGCTCCAATCATTGCGTACTTCCCGATCTCGATTCCGCAGAGAATGGTTGCATTTGCTCCAATGGTGGCGCCTTTTCGGACTAAGGTCTTTCGAAATTCATTCTTACGTTCAATATGACTGCGAGGATTGATCACATTGGTGAAAACCATCGAAGGGCCGAGGAAGACATCGTCTTCAATGATTACTCCATTGTAGACAGATACATTATTTTGAATCTTTACTCCATCTCCGATAACGGTGTTGTTGTCGATAAACACGTTTTGCCCAATGTTGCAGCGCTGCCCGACCCGACAGGTAGGCATGAGGTGGGTGAAATGCCAGATCCTGGTCTCATCGCCGATTACGGCGCCTTCATCTATCACAGCGGTGGGATGGATATGAATCATCTGCTTGGAAAATTATTTAATTAGGTAATGAGATAATTAGCTAATTTACCAATTAACTCATTAGTTAATTATCCAATTGAAACGCTTCTATTCTCTCGACGTTTTCCGCGGAGCCACTGTCTGCCTTATGATTCTCGTGAACAATCCCGGCAGTTGGGCGCATATTTATCCTCCGCTGAAACATGCTCCCTGGCATGGGCTCACTCCAACAGATCTTGTGTTCCCATTCTTCCTCTTCGCTGTTGGGACTGCAATGTCGTTTGTAATGCCGAGACTTGAAGCGGCAGGACCTTCTGTTTTTTGGAGAAAGGTGATCAAGCGTACGCTGATAATATTCGCAATTGGTTTGTTCCTGAACTGGTGGCCGTTTGTGAGATGGCAGGGAGTAGAACTTTCATTCATCAATTGGGTGAATCCCGACAACCCAACTCGTGGTGTGCGCATCTTCGGAGTACTACAACGAATTGCAGTTTGTTACTTCTTCGCGATGATATTGGTGTACTATCTCAAAGCTAGAAAGGCATTCTATGTTTCGCTGTTACTCCTTTTATTATACTGGGTTCTTTGTTACCTCGGAAATCCTTCCGATCCATACAGTCTCAAAGGCTGGTTCGGCACTGATATCGATAAGGCAATTCTCGGCATACCACACATGTACAAAG
>CBINHQ010000229.1:0-4545 GCA_966250475.1 uncultured Chitinophagaceae bacterium | reverse complement strand
TAAAGAAATACAACACCATGATGCCCGTGTTCGTGAAAGAGACTCCGTGGAAGGAAGGCGATACACTGATTCAAACCGATCTCGCGAATACATTGAAGCGAATTCAAACAAACGGACAGGCAGGATTCTACGAAGGCGAGACTGCGAAATTAATTGTAGAGGAAATGAAACGCGGCGGAGGCATCATCAGTTTGGATGATCTTAAAAATTACGAAGCGAAGCAACGCAAGCCGCACATGTTCGATTACAAAGGTTATCGCATCGTCGGCATGCCAATGCCAAGCAGCGGTGGATTACTGGTGCACCAGATGATGAAGATGATCGAAGACCGCAACATCGCCGCAATGGGATTTCATTCCACGCAAGCCGTGCAACTGATGACGGAGGTTGAACGCCGCGCATTCGCCGATCGTGCGGAGTACATGGGCGATGCTGATTTCTACAATGTGCCAGTGGACAAACTCACGAGCAAAGAATATCTCGATCAGCGCATGAAGGATTACGAGCCCACTCGCGCGGGAAGCAGTGAGGCGACGAAACCCGGTCTTTTGGTTCAGGAAAGTGAAGAGACCACGCATCTTAGCGTGATCGACAAGGAAGGCAATGCAGTGGCAGTGACGACCACGCTGAATAATTCGTACGGCAGCCGCACTGTTGTTGGCGGCGCGGGATTTTTTATGAATGATGAGATGGACGACTTCAGCATTAAGCCGGGTGTGCCGAACATGTTTGGCGCCGTAGGCGGCGAAGCGAACGCGATTCATCCGGGTAAACGCATGCTTAGCTCGATGACGCCGACGATCGTGCTGAAGGACAACAAGCCCTACCTCGTGGTGGGCACACCGGGAGGCACTACCATACCGACTCAGGTGTTCCAGACGCTGGTGAATATATTAGAGTTCAACCTTAGCACATCGGATGCTGTGAACAAACCAAAGTTCCACCATCAATGGCTGCCGGATGAATTGGTGATTGAGAAGTCATTTCCGGGTGATGTGAAGGATTCATTGATGCAAATGGGATACAAGATTCGTGAACGTACGGCGATTGGAAGAGTGGAGTGTATAAAGGTGTTGGAGGATGGGAGGTTTGAGGCGGTGGCGGATTCGAGGGGGGAGGATGATGCGAGAGGGTTTTGAGGAATTTGAAAATTTGGGAATTTGAAAATTTGGGGATTTGAAAATTTGAAAATGGAGGGAGCGTGATGGGGGCTGGACCATTGGACACGGATTTGATATGATTGTTTATGATTTTTTATGATTGCTCATGACTGAATTTATTTGCTATCGTTCTGCTGTAATAAATTGTGAAATGTGATAAGCATCTTTCTGTCCCCGGGCTTGACCCGCGTCATCGCGGACTTGATCCGGGAGTTTTCTATCCCTACTCCATATTGATCTCTTTTGGTGCAGAACCATCGGCCGCGGATTTAATATGATAGCGTAAGATGCGCCGGTTAAAATTTTTGCCACGGATTGCACGGAATACACGGATTTAAAAAATCAGTGTGCATCCATAAATTCCGTCGAAATTCGTATCCAAAAAATAATCCCCTGGCTCCATTATGATCGATCATAACAAATCATAAGCAATCATATTTAATCCGCGTCCCATGGTCCTGCTCCCGAAACATCTTACCTCATTTAGCTAATTAACCAACTTTCTTCGGAATAGAAAGACTCTTCCACTCACCCAACCTCCTCATTCTTCCCAAATAAACTATCTGCCCCACATGGTATGCATAATGCGCCAGTTGCCGCAGGATGGCGTCGAGCACCGTTAAGGATTTGCCGCGAATATGCACCCTCTTCGGCATATCCTCTTCCTTCAACGATCCAATCGTTGAGATCACCACATCCCATCCTTCATTCCACAGCCTCAGCAATTCCTCCTTCGAATGCGGATGGACTTCAAACTCCTCATCACGCTTGCGCCATTCCTTCTCCCCATCCTCCGTGAGAAAATTCGTCCACCGGCTGAGCATATTGCCATGCATGTGCTGTATGATGACCGCGATGCTGTTCGAAACCGGATCGGGTTGGAAATGAAAATCTTCTTCCGTCAATTGAGCGAAGGTGTCATCACCGAGTTTGCGGTAAATGTTGAGACGGGAAATTATGGCGTCAACCATGGCTGAATAATTAGTCAATTAGTTAATGGGCAGCCTGCGCCCGTAGAGACAGATCAGTGAAAATCCAATCATTAGCTAATTAGCAAATTAACTAATTAACTAGTTGCAGGAGAAATGGCTTTCTTTTTGCCAGTACAACACTGGCCGTGCCATCCACTCACCAGGAGATTTATTTTTTAACCCCGGACATTATCCGGCAGCCCATTCTCATTACAACTAAACTCTGGTGTATGAAAACAAAACTTTACTCCCTACCAGGACTCTACACGATTTGCCTCCCTCTCCTCCTTTTGCTACTTGGCACGAATACCGCATCGGGACAAACCTATTCAATCTTCCCCTCAAGTGCGGAACCTTCTCTACAAAATGAGAATGATGGGGAATCCATCGAGACAGGTGTGCGTTTCCGCGTTACACAAAACGGAATGATCAACGCCATTCGTTTCTATCGAAGTCCTTCGGACATCGGCGCACACCACGCCACATTGTGGACGAACACCGGCGACACTCTCAGCAGCTCCGGTACCGTTAACCTCGAACCCGGCGGCGGCTGGAAGGTGATCGAACTCCCCGAACCCGTCGCAGTTGGACCGGGCAAACTCTATGTCGCTTCGGTGTACAATGAATCAGGATTCTATGTGTCTACTCCTTTTGCGTATAGTGTCAGCGACATCGGCTCGGGACCCGTGTACGGCGTCGCATTCGATTCGTCGGCGAAGAACGGCGTCTATCACCAGGGCGGCGCCGGTTTTCCTAACACGAGCTATCACGCCTCGAATTATTTCGTCGACGTGATCTTCACTCCCGCCGCACAACTCCCGATCGTGCTGACGCAACTGAATTCGGTGGACACTGAATTCAACGCGAACCTCGACTGGCAGACGGAAAGCGAAGACGGCATCGAAGGATTCGAGATCCAGCGAAGCAGCAACGGCTGGTACTACAACACGCTGACATTCGTGCCGGCAACAGGCGGACCGGGAACGGTGAGCACCTACTCATACACGGATGCAAACCTAAACCCAGGTACGTACCAATACCGCCTCAAGATCAGGGGAGCGAACGGACAGTTCCAGTACTCCACGGTGTCGGAATGTACCATCGACAAAGGACCGGGACTGATCGTTTTTAAGAATTACCCCAATCCCGTGAGTACGAACACTACGATTCACTACCTCGTGCCCGATCAGACGAAAATACGGTTGGCAGTATTCGATATGAATGGCAGGATGGTGAGAGTGGTGGATGAAGGTGTGAGGGATGCGGGGCATCACTACGCTTCATTCGATGCGGGCCCGCTGAACCGCGGAGTTTATATTATTTCTCTCCAGGGTGAGGGGTACGATCATGCTACGTTTAGGATGTTGGTTAATTAGTTAATTAGTTAATTAGTTAATTAGATAATGGCGGCTACGCCGCGGGACTTAACCGCTGAGGCCACGGATTTGGTATGATTGATTTTGATTTCTTATGATCGATCATAATCGAACCACGGGATTTTTTTGGACACGGATTTAGACGGATTTAGCGGATGCACACGGATTTTATTATTGGCGGCTTCGCGGCTTTTTCACCACAGGGATAATTGTTTGATGCGGCTACGCCGAGAATAAATCACCGCCAAGACGCGGAGTCGCGGAGACAAAACTCCCTCTGCGTCTCCGTGGCCTCAGCGGTAAGTCCCGCGGCGTAGCCGCATCACAAAATCCGTGTGCATCCGCTAAATCCGTCTAAATCCGTGTCCCAAAAAAATCCGTGTGCATCCGTCAAATCCGTGTGCATCCGTGTCCCAAAATTCCTCCGTGGCTCCATTATAATCGATCATAAAAAATCAAAATCAATCATAACAAATACGCGTCCCATGGTCCCTACACCCCCAACCACCAGCCCATTAACTAATTAGCTAATTAACTAATTACCCAATTAGACCTACATTTGCCGCCACATGCCAAAAGCCACGCTCACCCTCCTCCTCCTCGTACTGGGCCTGTCCCTCTGCGCACAATCGCGCTTCGGGATATTCGCCGGACCGCAGATCACATCCGCCAAGTACAAGGTAGAAGGATACGAACAATCCACCTCTCAGAAATACGGGTTCAACGCCGGCGTGCACTGGAAGATCCCCTTCGACAACAACCTCTACTTCACCCCCGCGATATTCTACAGCCTCAAAGGCTACAAGGCCGAATTCAACCGGTACGTCTACCCTCCCGGCGCAAACGCCAGCGACAACAACACAACCATCCATACCGCTGAGCTCGCGTTCCTGCTACAAGTAGACTTCGGCAAGCAGCCTTCGCATTTCTTCTTCCGCGGCGGTCCCACCCTTGACTTTCAACTGAAGGGAACGGAACGCTTCAACGAAAACGGTGGTGAAACGAGTCGGAATATGAAGTATTCCTTCGGGGATTACG
>CBINHQ010000228.1:0-4552 GCA_966250475.1 uncultured Chitinophagaceae bacterium | reverse complement strand
TTGATGTATCGCGCGAATGGTAGAACGATTCGTTGTATTATGCCGGTACATGTGCTGGGCAACATGTGCGACATGGATAAGATGATGTCACTTGCAAAGGAATTTGGTCTTGCGGTGGTGGAAGATTCTACAGAGGCGCTGGGTAGTTACTACAAAGGAAAGCATTCCGGCAGCTTTGGAATGATGGGCTGTTTCAGCTTCAATGGAAATAAGATCATCACCACAGGCGGTGGAGGCGTGATTGTGACCGATGATGAGAAACTCGCGAAGATGGCAAAGCATCTCACTACACAGGCAAAGAGTGATCCATTTGAATACGTGCATGATGAGATTGGGTATAATTTCCGCCTGGTGAATGTGCTTGCGGCAATGGGCGTTGCGCAAATGGAGTTGTTACCATCATTCATCAAAAGAAAGAAGGAAGTGGATGCGCTTTACCGCAAGCATCTTTCAGGAGTGGGTGACATTCAATTCCAGGAAGTATCAACCGATGTAAATTGCAATAGTTGGTTGTTTACTTTCAGGACTTCGAAGCAAAAGGAATTGCTTAAGCTGTTGAATGAGGAGAAGATGCAGTCGCGTCCGTTCTGGGTACCGATGAATCAGTTGAGAATGTTTAGCGGAGATTTGTTCGTCAACTCTGCGGATGTATCCAATACGGTTTACCAGGAATGTTTGAGTATTCCCTGTTCCACAAACATAACAGATGCGGAAGTGAATGCGGTGGCTGATAAGATCATCTCAGTATTTTGATCAGGTAACACATCTTCCCAACTTCAAGACATGTATCGCTACATAAAACGTTTCTTCGATTTTCTTCTTTCATTAATTGCATTATTGGTGTTGTTGCCGATACTCTTACCAATCATGCTGCTGCTATTGTTGACGGGAGAGCATGAGGTTTTCTATCGCCAGAAGCGCATTGGATACAAGAACAGAGAATTCTACATTTGGAAGTTTGCGACGATGTTGAAGAACAGTCCCAACATTGGTACGGGTGATGTTACAACACGAAACGATCCGAGGGTTACGCCAATGGGAAAGTTTTTGCGTATTACTAAACTGAATGAATTACCGCAGCTCATCAACATATTGGTAGGGGATATGTCAATCGTTGGACCGAGGCCGCTTATGAAGGCGGGATTCGACCGCTATCCGCCAGAACTTCGGGGGAAGATATATCTTTCAAAGCCTGGATTGACTGGAGTAGGCAGCATTGTTTTTCGCGATGAGGAACTGATCATTACAAATAGTCCTCTTCCTCCCCACGAGTGTTACAGCCAGGTGATTCTGCCTTATAAAGGCGCGGTGGAAATGTGGTATCAGAAACACATCTCATTCTACACAGATGCCATGATTATTTTTCTCACTGCGTGGTATATCGTTTCGCCGAAGAGCGAGTTACTTTACAAAGTATTTCCATCTCTGCCCAAGAGGAGCTTTTAGGATTTTATTCGAATAAAATATAGGTAATTTCGAAGCCGAATTATGCTCAGATTATTTGGTCGCTCAGGTAAGAAGGAGAAGTTTGATTTCTCGTTGCTGAAAACGGATATGCATTCGCATCTCCTTCCTGGCATTGATGACGGTGCTCAAGACCTTGGCACTAGTATTGAGCTGATCAGAGGCCTGAGGGAACTTGGCTACACAAGGTTAATTACCACCCCACACATTATGTGGGATATGTACCGAAATACACATGAGGCAATCAAGGAAAAGGAGGTGTTGCTAAACCAGGAATTGGAGCGTCAGGGAATCGACATGAAGATTCATGCGGCTGCCGAATACTTTCTCGATGAACATGTGGAAGAGTTGCTTGCGGCAAAGACTCCGCTACTTACCATCAGCGGGAAAATGGTGTTGGTTGAGTTTTCCCTTGCATTTCCATCGTTGAACTTAAAATCATTGCTTTTTGAGATCCAAATGCAGGGCTATCAGCCTGTTATCGCACATCCCGAACGGTACGTGTATTTGGACCGAAACAAAGAGTTTTATACGGAATTGAAGGACGCGGGCTGCCTTTTTCAGTTGAATATTCTCTCTCTTGGCGGCCAATATGGCCGAACGGTTACAGAACTGGCACACTATCTTTTGAAGAACGGGTTTTACAGTCTCGTTGGCACAGACCTCCATCACACAGGGCATTTGGAGGCGATGGCAAAGCTGGAAGTTCCTGAAACCCTGATCAAAATCATCGAATCAGGCCATATTTTGAACCCGAAACTCTAACATTCTGTCATGTATTTTTTCCGGTAAACTTTTTGCTCAAAGGGGTGTATTAAGAAACCCTTAAATTCAATGTTTCGACATTGAATTCGCGGGTTTTGGGTTAAATTTGTAAAAACACGGACATGGCAACCACGCAATTCAATGATATGCTGCTCGACAATGCGGATTTCCTGAAGCCGTTCGCGGTGAACCTTACGAGGGATACTGAGGAGGCGAATGACTTGTATCAGGAGACACTGTACAAAGCGTTGGCAAATCATGAGAAGTATAATGCGGGAACGAATATTAAGGCGTGGTTGTTCACCATCATGCGGAATATCTTCATTAATAATTACCGCAGGAAGGCCAAGCAAAAGACGATTTTCGATAATACTCCGGAAGATTATCTTCTGAACCTGAAGCAGACTTCGATCACCAATTCTGCTGAAAGCAGTTTGCGAGTGAAGGAGATAAAGACTGCAATTGATCATCTTCCCGAAATATTCAAGATGCCGTTTCTTCTTTACCTGGATGGTTATCGCTATCAGGAGATAGCAGATTATCTGCAGGAGCCACTTGGTACCATTAAGAGCAGGATTCACTTTGCACGCAAGCTGTTGAAAGAACAAATCAGCAGGTATTAATTTCACACTTATTATTTATTGCATGCTGAGGTGTGGCTGCATTTAAACTATAAACTCTTCGTCTGGCAAGATGAGGAGCCTGCCCCGATGAAAATCGGGGATGAGTGTCGTGGGATTTTAGTTCAAGGAATCTATTAAACTCTTAAACTTTTAAACCCAAACTTCAAACCCCAAACTTCAAACCTTCTCGGCCGGACACTTCGGCGTTCCTTTAACAATGAGCAATACTGAGGTCATACTTGTTGATGAGCGGGACAATCCCATCGGCGAAATGGAGAAATTCGAGGCGCACCGTCTTGGCCGATTGCATCGAGCATTCAGCGTGTTCATCTTCAACAATGCCGGTGAAATGCTGTTACAGCAGCGAGCTTTTTCAAAATACCACAGTGGCGGTTTGTGGACGAATGCGTGTTGTAGCCACCCTTCACCAGGAGAGGAAGTGAGTGCAGCTGCATTGAGAAGATTGTCGGAGGAAATGGGATTCACCACTCCGCTGGAAAAGGTTTTTCATTTTATCTACCGCACGGAATTCGGCAATGGACTCATAGAGTATGAATTCGACCACGTGTTTGCGGGTGTGTACGATGGAGATGTTAAGTTCAACCCTGATGAAGTTGCAGACTTTGACTTCAAGCCAATGCATGAAATCGAAACATTGCTTTCTAACAGCCCCGAAGAATTCACTGAATGGTTTAAGATCGCCTTTTCTGGAATCCGCGATTACCACATTTCCAGCCACCATTAGTTTTCGGGATCCATCTGCATGAACTCGCGCTTAACCGCCTTGAGCATGCTGAACAATTGTGCCACCTGAATCAGCAACATTACAGTCAGTGCCAGTAAAACAAACCATGGAAGCGTGAGTTTGGAAATCGAAACACCCGACTGAAACTTCTCCGCCTGCCACCCCGCGATTGCCGCGCCAAAAGCCATTCCTACCAATAAGAATGACAAGAGTGAATAAATCACTTTCAAAAACATTATCCGCATCGTTGAATAACCCACCTTGAAATTTTCGAAGATTGCCGCAGGCACAATCAATATTAATGTTATCCAACTCCAGTTGCTGCGAAACCATCCGTCGTTGAGTGCGATGTTGAATACGAGGATGAGAACGATTGAAAGGAGACCCCAGGGAAATACCAGGAAGGTGGAGGTTTTTGTTTGCGTGGCCATATGCGAAGGTTTTGTGGGATGGGAAATTACTGAATTTGGGGGAGTGTGTGGGGATGGGTTGGGAGCGCGGGGAGAGTGGGAGAGTGGAAGAGTGAGAGAGTTTTGAGGAGGTTTGGGGTTATGGACGAGAAGGAGTTTGGATTATTTGAATATTGGGGATTCTCGTGGGCGGACTTTTGCGCCTCGCGGGCCCTCCCCGCCTGACCGGCCCTCCCCCACCTCCAACCATCCGGAATTTTTTCGGGCAATAGCCTTCCCTGGCAGGCCTCACAAGTTTTGTCCTGCCACACAGCCCTGCCTCACTAACCAATAGTTGTCAGCAATAATCTCAACCTCGTTTTCAGGGTACATCCCGCTGGACAATGCAAACCTCCACTTTTCAAAATCCAAAACCAAGGGAAAATGCCGCGGGCAGGACGCTTTTTTCACGGTTGAAGATTCGTGAAAAAACAAGCCGACCATAGCCAGGATTCTTTCATTTTTTCGAACTCTTATCCTGACGTAACTTTAATTAAACACCACAG
>CBINHQ010000227.1:0-4557 GCA_966250475.1 uncultured Chitinophagaceae bacterium | reverse complement strand
GATTTGATATGATTGCTTATGATCTATTATGATCGATCATAAGTAATCATAATTCATCATAATAAATCCGCGTACAATGGTCCTGAAACTGCAGATTCTTATGTATCACAATCTCACCTTAATCCCCCCATTCACCACAAACCCTTCTACTGGCGCATAAATGTCTCTGAACACAGGGTTGTCGATTGTGCCGGTGTAGATGCTGTCGAATCTTGTTTGTCTTGTGTTGGTGAAATTTTCAAAATTGATGAACACCGAAAATTTTTCCCAAAGCCTTTCGGCCATGAAGCCCATGATCCAGTATGATCTTCCAAATGCGCCGTCGTTCAGCTTTTGCCTGCTGAAATGATAGGCCTCGAGCCCGAGTTTCCATTTCTCATCCTTTTCATACATCAGCACATTGTTAAGGCGATGCCTTGCAGTTAGCGGTAACCATGAGTCCTGTTGATTGAAATGACTATTGGCATCGGTGTAAGTATATCCGAGGAAGAGTTTGAAGTCGCCATAAAGCAATTTGAGATTCGTTTCCATTCCCTTCGTATCGAGGTGGCCATCTTCATTGCGAAACTCAAGTTTACCTCCACCTGCATCCGTCAGCACAAGCGGATGACTGAGTCGGGTGAGGAACAACATGTGGTTAATTGTCATGCTCACGGGACCGATGCTTGTCTGAAAATTAATATCCCAATTTCCACCAATGGAACGCTCGTTACGAGTATTGTCTTCATTGATGGGCAGGAGGTCAACAAATTGAATTCGCTCGGCTTCCTCAGTGAAAACAGTGGGTGTCTTGTAACCGAGGCCACCTCCGAGTCTTGAAGTCCATTTGGGTGAGATCTTGTACATCATCGAAAGGCGAGGGAGCAATTCGAATCCGTATTCGTTGACAAAGTCGCCACGCAAACCGGACTCGAGCGTGAACTTCTGCGAGATGTTCCATGCATTCTGAAGAAACAAGCCGAAGGTTTTGAAATGATAATCCCTCACCTCTTCGATGCCTGGCTCCTCCACCAGGTCGTCGGTGAGGAAGTTCGCCCCTGCGATCCATTGAAAATCTTCTCGTCGATGACTCCAGGTAAGTTCGCTGAAGGATGATTGCTGCAATGCTTCGAAACGCGAAGTGGGAATGGCGATGTCGCGGTTGAAGCGACTGTAGCTGTTTTTGAGCTGAAGTGTGGAGCGGTCGCTCAGCTTGTGTGTGATTCCGAATTGGGTGGTGATGCGTTGGGTGTTGTTCTTCTCGAAGTAGCCGGGTCCGCCGTTCTTGATGTAGTCGATGCTTCCGCCAATTCTGTCTTCGGAGATGAAACTAATGCCTGCATCGGCGTTTGTTTTCTTTCCATAAATGAAGAGCCGGGGATTAATTGTATATCGTTCAAATTTCGGGATTGCAGTGAGCCCGATGTCGGCGGGATCGTAGGGAGAACTGCTGTTTCTCGAAGCAAAGACCGTGAGTCCGGTCGTCTTGAATTTCTCTGAATAAAATCCGCTGACGTCAATGCCGCCGGAGGTTGTGGCATTAAGGAGGAAGCTTAATTCCCTATCATCTCGTGGCGTCTTCGATACGAGATTGACGAGACCAGCGATGGCACCACCCCCGTAGAGTGTAGATGCGGATCCTTTGATCACTTCCACCTGGCGAAGATCGAGCGGCGCGACCTGCATGATGCTGAGTCCGCCGGAGAACCCGGCATACAATGGATACCCATCGCGCAATACCTGTGTGTATCTTCCATCGAGTCCCTGGATGCGAATGCCGGAACTGTAAGAGGTGGCAGATGTTTGTTGCACCTGAATGCCCGTGCTCTCGCTAAGCAGCATTCGGATTTCGCCGGGCTTCATGTTTCCTTTCTCATCGAGTTCCTCACCGCTGATCACTTCGATTCGCGTTGGGTTGTTGGCGATGGTTCGGCTGGTACGCGTGGCAGTAATGATCACTTCTTCCTCTTCATGCCCGTGACCTTCTTCTTCCAATGTGACTACGAAGAGGCTGTCGATCATCAATGGAAATTGCAATTCAAATGAAGCAGGTTCATAGCCAACATGTGTAACAGTGAAGTTTTGCTTGCCTGCAGGAATGTTGGTGAGTACGACAATGCCTTTCGAGTCAGCAATGGAGCTGACCTTTCCTTCCTTCCATAAAATGGTGGCGGAGGGAAGCGGTTCACCGGATTCATTTTGTACGATCAGTCTGAAATCTGTTTGGGAATTGGCCTTCAATCCAAGCATGCACAGGATCATTCCCATGAAGAAATATTTCATAATAATAAAGTAAAGGTTTTAATGAAATGATATGATTTGAAAAACATATCAGAGCCGGGGAGGCTTCCAGGAAGAGTTGCAGTACCTGCTGGTCGGGTCTTCCTCTATTGGAACAAAATGCTCAGCCTGCGCAAAAGCATAGACTTCGAGCTGTGGGTTGTGAATGCGAAATATAAAGCCTGTACATGAATTACAGGAGAAGAAGGAACAGGATTCACCTGCGCAACCTTTTTCATCATGGCTTGCATCGGCATTCGCAGCCTCAACCATACAATCCTCCGCTTCGCAACAGCGACTGAACGATGCCGTTGCAACTACCAGAAGAAAGAATATCGCCAGATACTTTTTCAATAATCAAAATTAATCATCCAGAGGTTTTAATTGAATCTGACCCGGAATTTTCACTACGACCCCGCCTCTTTTTATCCTTTCGGTCGACAATTGCTCCAACTACTGCCGCGACAAATGATCCAGCCAATAAAAATAGATGTTGCCTGTTAAATTCTCCATTTGCAATCAGGTGAAAGTTCAGCAACAAAGAATTCAGAACGAGGAAACCACAAATAAACTTAACCATGAATTATTCTCCTTCATTAACTAAATAACGAATTAACTAATTGACTAATTATTTAACTTACCACCTTCAGCCCCACAATCGACGCAATCAATGTAAACAAAAAGAATATTCGCCAAAAATTCGCGGGATCTTTAAAAACGAAGATTCCCATCAATACGGTTCCCACTGCACCAATGCCTGTCCATACTGCATAGGCAGTCCCGATCGGAAGCGATTGCGAAGCCTTAACGAGTAGCGCCATGCTGATGATGAGCGCCACAAGAAATCCGCCGTACCACCAGTATACTTCGGCACCGGTGGCGGTCTTCGCTTTCGCGAGGCAGGAGGCAAAGGCAACTTCAAACAATCCGGCAATGACGAGAAGGAACCAACTCATAGATTAAATTATTTATTTCGACTCCATCACGAACCTTTGTCGCCCGACAAATATACAGTTATGTAATTCTTTGATGAACCGGATCGATGTTTAGCTGAAGGAGAACCTGGGAAAGATTGGCTTGTTATATGTAGTAACACTTAAGATTGTGACAATGAATTTTTTTATTAAGATTGGAGATTTATCTTCATCGCGTTTGAATCATTTTTTTAATTAACAAAGAATGGCATTACTAGAGAAACAATTATTTGTAAAGAAGTCGACATTACCAGGCGCAGGAAAGGGGTTGTTCACGAAGAAACCCATACCGAAGGGAACGAGGATTGTGGAGTACAAGGGAAAGATCAGAACGTGGAAGGATGTATCGAAGGAAGAGAAGGAAAATCTTTACATCTACTATGTGAAGCGCCATCACGTGATAGATGCGATGCCCTTGAAGACGGCCCTGGCGCGGTACGCGAATGATGCGAGGGGACTCAAGAAAGTAAAAGGTCTCACGAATAACGCGGCATACGTGGAAGACGGCCTGAAGGTTTACATTGAATCGACGAAGGATATTCCTGCGGGAGCAGAAATTCTTGTGAGTTACGGTAAGGAATACTGGGATGTGATCAGGTACAACCTAAAACTGGCGAAGAAGGAACAGAAGCAAAAAGAGAAGAAATCATCCTAACCCTCGGGAGCATCTTCCGCGGGTGAACCCTTTCCGCTATGCGAAGCCTCCGTTGCAGTTGCCGTGGCTTCGGGGGCAGGTTCTTTTTTTCTGCCTTTCTTACCTAGCAGCTTTTCGAGGATGCGTGCAATGAATCCCATCTTCTTCTCCTCAACAATGTGAGAAGTGAAATTCTTTATCAGGAAAGGAATAAAGATGCGGGTGAACCATCCTGCTCTTGAAAGTAGAACGCGCTTAAACGCGAAGTCGATGGCTGTATTCAGCCCGGCATTCACAAACCAATTGTGCCTGTCGCGCGTGAAGAATTTCGAGACCCATGACATGGCATTGCCTACAGGCGCGAGTTGAGTCTTGATCGCGGATACATCATTCCTTACCGCTTGCTTCTTTTCTGCAAGCAGCGCTTCAAGCCTGGTCTTTTCTGCCAGCAGGTCGTCGTATGTTTTAATCTTTGGTGTCATAAATCTTCCGGAGAATGAGATCCCTGAAGAATGGGAAAACAATTTTCTTACGCATGAGGATAATGATGATCATAATTAAGAGGAAGAACGCGGCTACGAGTACAAATCCCAACGCCCTGCTGTTGAGCAAATCTCCGAGCCACCAACCGAGTGCTAATCCGCCAAAGAGCACAACGAAGAATCCGAAGATGAGCGCGGCCATCGCGGC
>CBINHQ010000226.1:0-4558 GCA_966250475.1 uncultured Chitinophagaceae bacterium | reverse complement strand
TTGATTCGATGAATGATAAGATGAAAACCAATCAACCGCCCGATTTAAAAATTGTACCTTCGAAATAAATTAGTTCTTTAAAACCCTTTTCTCTCTATTTGCTTGCAAGCCGCTTGCAAATTAAAAAAGGCCACCGAAGTGACCTTTTCAAGTGATTGAAAACCAAGCTCCCCCTGCTGGACTTGAACCAGCGACCCTCTGATTAACAGTCAGATGCTCTAACAAACTGAGCTAAAGGGGGAATATGTTTTTCCAACGTCCCTGTTCCGGAAGTGGGCTGCAAAAATAAGGATATTCGGGATTTTGCACGCAAGTTTCAGAAAATTCCTGCCCATAATAATTTCTTCAATAAAATCAAGGGGAATTTTCACGCCAACCACCGGGAATATTCCCGTTTTATTTAATGCAATTTCTTTAAACCTTACATCCACGTGCCGCAGCCAGCATCCCTACCCCCAATTCTCTTTTCGGCTCAAAAAGTTTTGCAATCAGGATTATTTTTTTGGACAGGAATTTTTATCCCTTTGATTCTTACCATAATGCATTTTCGGCCTGGCGCAGCCAGCTTTCGACTACCATTTTCTTTGTTATATTGGCCGAACTTACCTCCCATCCCTCTGAAAATCGCACTAAGGCCTGATTAGCGCCGCGGGTATGATCTTATCCATCACTCCCGCTTAATCATCGTACAATGGCAATTCATCTAACCTTATCCAAAGATGGCCTGGTTGATTTTTTCAACGGCCTCCCCGATCACTACCACCTCCCTGTGATCAGCAGCGCCATCTCCTATAAAGCGAAAACCAACCTCGCCGACATCGTTCTACAAGAATACAACGGCGACAAATTCTCCTTCCGCTATTACCTCTGCAAATTCCTCTCTAAAGTAAAGGCGCAAATCAAACTTCCCGAAAAAGGACTGTATTGCATCTTCCTTCTCGACGGAAGCCTCAGAACCGAAATGAAAAACTTTCGAAGATCACACCTCCGCAAAGACCAATACCTCTACTTCTTCGCGGAACCGACAGATCTTCTCGCCACCATCGACAAACAAACAGAACTTAGAGTACTCGACTTCTTCTTCTCCCCCGCCCTCATCGATGAGTTCATACAGGAATTCGCAAACGAACCCGGCTTCAGTACTTTCTACGAAAAGATCCGCATCAGCACTCCGCTCTGGGCCTCGCATTCGATGAAAGGCATCACCGAAGAAATCCTTCAAAGCACTTACGACGAAGCCACCTCCCGCCTCTATTTCGAAATCAAAGTGCGCGAACTGCTTTTTCAAATTCTCGAAAAAGCTTTCAGCAACAAGGCGACTGAAAAACCCTTCACCCCCTGGGAGAAGGCGCGCATTCACGAAGCGAGAAAAATTCTCGAGTCACACGTTTCATCCAAACCACCCACCATCAAGGCACTTTCAAAATCTGTTGCCTTGAACGAATACAAATTGAAAACAGGATTCAAACAACTCTTCGGCTCCAGCCTGTTCGACTGGATCCTCGAACTAAAAATGCAAAATGCAAAACGACAATTACTGGAAACAAATAAACCGATCAAGTCCATCGCCGCAGATGTGGGCTATCCTCGCACCACAAACTTCATAACTGCTTTCCGCAAACGATTCGGCATTACCCCAAGTTCATTGAGGAAAAGATGAGAAGGTTGAAACTTTTTGCTGACAGATACTCCGACTCGCGAAGTGCTCTTCCTAAATTAGAAGACAAGCAAAATTCTGAAGTAATAGCGATCGATCATAACCTGGATCGATACTTTATCAAATTATTAAGGACTCACATAGATCATCCTGTTCTCCGTCTTGAAATGCACATAGCCATTCAGCTCAAGCAGCATCAATAATTTTTCCAGAGACTCACTGCGAAGTATCGTTGCATTGAATTGCTGATCAATCTTTCCTTTGTACACCACCTCCGCATCGTACCAGCGTTCCACCTGTCGCATGATTGATCCCATCGATGCATCACGGAAAATGAACCTTCCATCCTTCCATCCCGTGACTTCCTCCGTGTCCACACCCTTTCGAACCTCGAGCCCTGCCTCATTCAACCTTACCTGCATTCCTCTTTCCAGGACAGCCATGCCTGCATCACCCGTAACCCGCACCGTTCCTTCCAGAGTGGTAATCTCCTGCACATCTTCATTGCCATAGCAGTTCACATTGAAACTGGTGCCAAGCACCTGCACTTCTCCACCCTTTGGCATTTGCACACGAAACGGTTTGCTCAAATCCTTCGCTACCTGGAAAAAGGCCTCACCCTCGAGCTGCACCACGCGCTCGTTCCCCGCGAACGCGGCGGGATACCGCAAACTCGAGGCGGCATTTAACCAGGCCTTTGTACCATCTGGCAGGACCACCTGAAATTGTCCGCCCACCGGCGTTCGCAATTCATGCATGGCCGGCACAGCGGCGGCACCTTCCTGCTTTTGATATGTTAGTTCTCCTTCTCCCGACTTCGTTACTCCCGCTTCCGTTGTTTCGATGATTCCATTTTCCTGCTTCACCAAGTCTATCACAGTACCATTCGCAAGAGTGAGTGTGGCCCGGTTTCCTCCCGGCTGCAAATATTCGCCGCCCTGGGAAGTGATGGGGGGCTTGACATCCTCTCCCCTGGGAAGTACCAGCGCCACAACCGCCACTGCTATGATTACCGTGGCCGCGGCCACCCATCCAATAATCCTTCTTCTTCCAATCTTCCTGACCTTTGCTTCCTCTTCTTTTTCCCATACTCCTTCAGCCTTCAATCTTGCAAAGGATCCCGAGGCCTGCACGCGGTCCATCATCTCGAGATTCATTTGAATATTCTTCTCGTCGGTAAGGTCCTCAAACAATAGCATGTTCTGGTCACTCGCATTCACCCAATCATCCAATTCATCATGCTCATTCTCTGATAAGGTTTTACGTATGTACCCTGCTATGAGGTATGCAACACGCTGGGCCTTGCTGTCAAGCTCACTGTAAAACTCTTCGTTCATGCTATTAAGTTAACACTACCCGGGAAAAAAGAAAAGGCTAATCACATGGATGGATCACAGAAAAGGAAAAATAATAGTGAGTGCGCGGAGGAAATGCTGGAGCCGACCCGGAAATTTTTTACGTAAGGCCGTCAGCCCTCTCAACTTCTGGGTCTTGATGGTACTGGTTGACAGAGATAACTCCCTGGCAATCTCGCCGGATGATTTCCCTTCGAAGAAATATAATGACAAAACCTTCCTGCTGCCCTCGGGTAACTCGAGCAGCGCGTCATATAAATGCTGATACAATTCCGACCGCACCACAAGTTCGAAGGGCGATTCCTCAACCTCGGAAGAAGACTGCTGACTCAGGTTCTGTACTTCGGTGCGGCGCTCGTTCTTCTGCCTGCTCAGGCGGCTATCCCTCACCACAATCTTGTAGAGGTACGCCCGCAGCCCTGCATAACTGCTGATGTGTGCCCGCTGCCTCCATGTCTTTACGAAAGCTTCAGCCACGATATCCTCAGCCTGGCCCTGGTCCTTGATCCAGCGCTGAGCAAATACCACCAGGGGTGCGAAATGGGAATGGTAGAAGTAGGCAAGGGCAGCCTCATCGCCTTGTTGAAAGCGTTCCGCCAATGCTTCACGCTCGGCAGGAGTCATTGGCCTTGAAGGCAGGATTAGTTTGTTCGATGAACTCATGGCTCGCATTCTTTCCGGGCCCCCGGTGATGAAATGGAACAATACAAAGGACCATCGCAGAATGCAGGCTGAAATTTTTTAGTCGGAAGGACAGTGTGGGGAAGTGATTCGCCTTTCGCTACCCTGCATGATCACTATGTAACCGCTTTGATCCTGCTGGGCGGACATAAAAAAGACGTGGAGCTCAGCTTATCGCTTTTGCGGACCTCGGAGACCGGAGAACGAATAAGAGAGCCCACGCCTAAACGTGGGCATCCACTTATCATCCCGTTCTCTTTGAAATTTCCGAGGTTTCAAAAGCGAGAATCAAAGCGAATGCTTCAAATGTTTTTTGAAGTATCGCAATATATTAATTCTGTCGCTTGTCGATTGTTAGACAAGAATAGACAGACCCTTACTATGAAGAGCTATACAAATTTGTACAATAGTATACAGATTTATGTAGACAATGTACAATAATTGTATATTTTTATACACATTTAATGCAGTTTTTTTACCCTCGGTGTCAGTTAAAAGAACCAAATTGAACCGGGGGCAAATTTTAGCAGCTGTAGTTGAAGCTTCAGGATTAAGCAAGGAGGAGGCGGCTGCCCGTGCCGGCTATAGCAGATCAGCATATTACAAGCACATTGAGAATCCCAATCTTCAGTATCACATCCTGATGGCCTATGGTCGTGCGATAAGGCATGACTTCACTGAAGAATTCCCCGACATGCCCAAATACGAGCTGGAAGATCCAAACGTTTTTTACGGCCAGGCTCCCGCAACCCTCGAAGATGCCATCCGCCAAATCGATATCTGGCGAGATAAGTACGTGAGACTCTTGGAGAAATACAATGAAATGATCCTTGAGAAAATGAATCGCTCCGAACAGGGACAAAAG
>CBINHQ010000225.1:0-4565 GCA_966250475.1 uncultured Chitinophagaceae bacterium | reverse complement strand
AATATATTGCGACGAAAGAAACTCAGCCTCGGAAAATTCTTCGCGAAGCTTTCATGTACGAACACAATCATGTTCTTCTTCTCTCCCGAAAAACCAAAAGCTTCCTGGAAGAGGTTCGCTCCTTCCGCGATGGTTGCTACTTCATATCCGGATTTGTGATCGATCTTCAGTGCTTCCTGGCTTGACACCAGCACAACATTTTTCGCTTCAATCGCTGCACCATTGAGTGTGACATTCGTGCTCACAGGTTCGGTACTTACCATTGCGAATTGCTGCAAATAACTATCACCACCATCGTGTGTCTTCAGTCCTGCTGCCTTAAACTCGGATGCGATGAAATCTGCAGCCTTGTCGATCTCCGGTGTGAAGACCTTCCTGCCGCGCATTTCATCCGATGCGAGCACACGCTCTATGCGCTCTGCTTCCTTTACGGTGATTACTGATTTCTGTGAAAATGCCGTGATTCCAGTCAATAAGAGAATGGCAATGAAGGATACTCTGATCATCAGGTATTTTTATTAATTAACCAATTAACTCAATTAGCCAATCAGCTAATTAAAGTGACATCATTTCTTTGAATTTTACCGTCTGTCTCCTGCTGACTTCAATCTTCTCGCCGCCCTTCAATTCCAGCAACAAACCTCCATTGAAGTAGGGCTCGATCTTTTCGATCATCCTTAGATTGACGATGTGTTTGCGGTTAGCCCTGAAGAAGAATTTTTCATCCAGCCTCTCTTCGAGTGCATTGAGTGATTTCAGGATGAGGGGCTTGTTTGGTCCGAAGAATACCTTGGCATAATTGCCAACGCTCTCAAACAGCCTGATCTCGCTAAGCTTCACAAACCAGCAGCGTTCACCATCCTTCACAAACACCTGGTCGTTTTCAGAGAGAATGCTGTTGTTCACATTCTCGCTCTCAACCCTTGGCTCTTTGTGTTCTCCTGATTGAAGTTTTTGAATCGCATCGGCGAGACGCTTTGGTTCCACAGGCTTCAGCAGATAGTCGAGTGCATTCACCTCAAATGCCTTCAGCGCAAATTCATCGTAAGCGGTGGTGAAGATCACCTGCGGTGCACGTTCGAGCTCGGCCAGCATGTCGAAGCCAGTCTTTCCGGGCATTTGTATGTCGAGGAAAATCAGGTCAGGTCGCTGACTCTCGATCTTCGAAATGCCTTCTTCGGCATTTGCCGCCTCGTCAACGATCTCCACTTCGGGAAAATCCTGCAGCAACTTCTTCAGCTCGGCCCTGGCCAGTCGCTCATCGTCAATAATGATAGCTCGCATGTGAATGTGTTTTAACGAATGTTATGGTCAAAGGGTATCAGGACCTTCGCCTCCACTAGTGAGGGAGTTGCCTGTCGTATTTCAAATTTAGCTCTATTTCCATACAACAAACTTAGCCGGTCCGTGGTGCTGGAAAGTCCGAAACCATCCAGGCTTCTCGAACCATTCAATTGGCCGGTGTTGAGAACGGAAAGCTCATGATAATTGTCATGGATCGCGGAGACCACCTTCACCACTCCCCCGCTGATCTGTTTGCTGATGCCATGCTTGATCGCATTCTCCACCAGTGTTTGCAACATCATGGGAGGGACCGGCCTGTCGAGGGTTTCATCGTCCACTTCATACTCAATCTTCAGCCTGTCCTCAAAGCGCATGTTCTCCAGCGCGAGATAGTCTTTCACTATATATAGTTCCTTCTCGAGCGCAACGGTTTCCGTTTTGTCCGCCTGCATGCTGCTACGAAGAATGTTGCTCAGTTCGGTGATGGCTCTTCTAGCGCGTTCTGGATTTTCATCCACCAATGCGCGAATGCTGTTGAGAGAATTGAAAATGAAATGCGGGTTGATGTGTGCCTTGATGGTCTTCAACTCAAGCTCCTTCACCAGCGACTCGAGCTGGAGTGTATCGAGCTGTTGCTTCCGGCTCTTCGTCACGTAGTGGTACATGAAGTAGATCAGGTTCCAGATGAAGAAGTAGATGAAGAAGTAAAAAGCGCCACTGATCACCAGCAATGCCTTGTTCGACAAGTAGGCCTTTTCATTGTTGTTGAGCAATTCGATCTCCATCAGCAACACCATGTCGAAGTATGATCCCAGCAGCGAAAACAGCAGCGTGATCACAATGAAGAAGATGATCTGCTTCTCCAGTTTGCGCTGCAGAATGTTGAGCCTGATGATCACGAAGCGCATGATGTGCGAGAGCACGAGTCCAAGCGCCACAAAGATGCCGAGCCTACCGAAGAACAGCACGCGGTCATCCGTTGTCTCAAGCTTGTCGAAGGAGAAAGCGAACAGGGTATTAATCAGTGCAAAGCTGCCCCAGCCTATGATCTGGCAGAGCCAATATATCTTATTTCCGGTTCGCATAAGGGGCAAATCTAACTTAATCAAATGGTGGCAATCATTGTAAATATACCAGTGGGCAATAACTTTTACAAATGGGAGAATTTATGAGCATATTGTTAAAACAGGCTTGAATGGCTCGTTTTTCGCCGGTGGACCATCGATTGGCCCCGATTGGACGGGCAATACCAGAAAGAATATATTACTTTTACGCGGTAAATGAAAAGCATGGAAATTACCCCGGGTCCGCTTTTGAAAACGATTGATTCACCGGCCGACCTTAAGAAACTGCCGAGGGAGAAACTGCACCAGGTTTGTGATGAATTGCGCCAATACATCATCGATGTAGTGAGCGTGCATGGAGGCCATTTCGCCGCCAGCCTCGGCGTGGTGGAACTTACCACGGCTCTTCATTATGTGTACAACACTCCTTACGACCAACTTGTGTGGGATGTGGGCCACCAGGCTTACGGACACAAGATCCTCACTGGACGGAGGGATAATTTCCATACCAATCGCAAATACAACGGACTTAGCGGGTTTCCCAAGCGCAGCGAAAGCGAATACGACAGCTTCGGCGTGGGACACTCATCCACCTCCATTTCTGCTGCCCTCGGCATGGCCATGGCAGCAAAGTACAAGGGCGAAACCGATCGCAAGGTCGCGGCGGTAATCGGCGACGGAGCCATGACGGCGGGTCTTGCCTTCGAGGCCATGAACCACGCTGGTGTTGCGGACAGCGACATCCTCATCATCCTGAATGATAATTGCATGGGCATCGACCCAAATGTCGGCGCCCTGAAAGAATATCTCACCGACATCACCACTTCACCAACCTACAACAAGGTGAAGGATGATGTGTGGAAGCTGCTCGGCAAACTTCCCGTGGGAAAGAACTTCACCCGCGCAATGGGTCACAAACTCACTGAAGGATTGAAGGGAATGCTTAGCAGCAGTTCCAATCTCTTCGAGGCGCTCAAGATTCGCTACTTCGGACCAATCGACGGACACAATGTGGCAAAGCTGGTGGATACACTCCGCGACTTGCGCGATATTCCCGGACCGAAACTCCTTCATGTTCTCACGGTGAAAGGAAAAGGATACGCGCTTGCGGAAAAGGATCAGACCAAGTGGCACGCTCCCGGTTTGTTCGACAAGGTAACCGGCGAGATTTACAGGAAGAAATACGACACACCCCAACCTCCGAAGTACCAGGATGTGTTTGGTCAGACGATCATCGAACTTGCTGAGCAGAACACAAAGATATTCGGCATCACACCTGCGATGCCTTCAGGCTCATCGTTGAAATACATGATGGAGAAGATGCCGGATCGCGCATTTGATGTGGGCATCTGCGAGCAGCATGCCGTCACGCTCAGCGCAGGCATGGCTACGCAGGGAATGAAGGTTTATTGCAACATTTATTCTTCGTTCATGCAGCGTGCCTACGACCAGGTGGTGCACGATGTGGCAATACAGAAGTTGCCGGTGATATTCTGCCTCGACAGGGCAGGGCTAGTGGGCGATGATGGTCCCACTCACCACGGCGCCTACGACATTGCCTACATGCGCTGTATTCCCAACATGATCATCAGCGCACCAATGAATGAAAGCGAGCTGCGCAACCTCATGTACA
The DNA here is from genome assembly GCA_966250475.1 of uncultured Chitinophagaceae bacterium. Taxonomy (GTDB): domain Bacteria; phylum Bacteroidota; class Bacteroidia; order Chitinophagales; family Chitinophagaceae; genus CBINHQ01. Next base: position 584 of record CBINHQ010000225.1, on the reverse strand, counting down.
CGGCGCAACTCGAATCCACCACGCTCCCCTTCGTGATCCGCTATCCGCGTGGCGAAGGAGTGATGCCGGAGTGGAAGACCGAATTCAAAGAAATTGAAATAGGCAAGGGCCGCAAGTTGAAGGATGGTAGCGAAGTGGCGATACTTTCACTCGGTCATCCCGGAAACTTTGCCAGCTCTGCCATTCGCCAGTTGAAGATGGATGGAATCGATCCCGCGCATTACGACATACGATTCGCCAAGCCCCTCGATGAGGAACTGCTACACGAAGCACTTAAGAATTATCCGAAGATCATCACCGTGGAAGACGGAACTGTGGAAGGCGGATTCGGCAGCGCAGTACTCGAGTTCATGGCAGAACATGGATACAAGAATGATATCAGAATCCTCGGCATACCTGACAAGGTTGTAGAACACGGCACACCAAAGGAACTTCACCGTGAGTGCGGATATGATGCGGAGGCGATTGAGAAGGCGGTGAGAGAAGTGGTCAGTTTGCCGTCGACCGTTTACCGAGAGAGTTTGCCCTGACAGAGGTCAGGAATGAGGGCCTGTCCTGACGGAGGTCAGGGATGAGGGCCTGCC
>CBINHQ010000224.1:0-4576 GCA_966250475.1 uncultured Chitinophagaceae bacterium | reverse complement strand
CATTTTCCTTCGAAATCCCCTTCACCACTTCTGCCGCAAATTCTTCAAACGCTATTCTCGTGATGTTGTCATCGCTAACCATAATGGGAATGCCAAGATCTCCGCCCTCGCGAATAGATTGCACCAGCGGGATCTCACCAAGGAATGGAATCTCGTATTCGTCGGCAAGTCGTCTTCCTCCCTGCTTTCCGAAGATGTAATATTTATTTCCCGGAAGTTCTTCCGGCGTGAAATAACTCATGTTCTCCACCAGGCCGATCACCGGCACGTTGAGTTGTGCCTGTCCAAACATCGCGATTCCTTTCTTCGCGTCCGCAAGCGCTACGTCCTGCGGTGTGGTGACGATCACCGCTCCAGTCACTGGAACGGATTGCATCAATGTTAGATGAATATCTCCCGTACCCGGAGGCATATCAACGATCAGGTAGTCCAACTCATCCCAATACACATCGCTGATGAATTGCTTGATTGCAGAACTCGCCATCGGTCCGCGCCACACCACTGCGTTGCGCTCATCTACCAAAAGACCGATGCTGATCAGCTTTATTCCAAACCGCTCCAGCGGTACAATCTTTCCCTTCTTTCCATTTGGCGTATCCACCTCCATCATCATCGGTCGCTCACCGCGCACACCGAACATGATCGGCACACTCGGTCCGTAAATATCAGCGTCAAGCAATCCCACCTTCGCTCCACCTTGCGCAATTGCAAGAGCCAGGTTTGCAGCAACGGTTGACTTACCCACGCCACCCTTTCCACTCACCACGGCAATGATGTTCTTCACGCCAGGCAGCACGGAGTTGTTGCCAACTTTTCCAGAGGTGGTGGGCTTCGCATCAAAATTCACTTTCACCACCGCATCCTTGTTTACCTTAGATTTTATCGCGTTGATACAATCTTTCTTTATCTGTTCCTTCTTCGCGCTGGCAGGATTATTGAGCGCTACAGTGAATGATATGTAATATTTCTCTATGACGATATCCCGAACCAGGTTCAGGGTCACGATGTCTTTTCCCAGGTCAGGCTCCTGAACAGAGCGCAACGCCTCGAGTACTTTTTCTTCCGACATATTAAAAGCTTATGTTAAATTAGAATTTCGCCCGCAAAGGTAAACACTCACGGGCCTATTTTGTTGTGATATTTAAGGAGGTTGTACCTATTTTTGATCACCGATGAAGAGATTTATACTTTTTGCCGCAATCGCATGGTTATTTGTTCCTTCCATCGCGAAAGCGCAGTTCGAAACCGCCCGTGATTCTGTTGTGCAGCTTTACGGTGTTATTATGACGGCGGACAGCCTCATCGGTATCCCGGCCGTGAGCGTGATGGTGGTAGGACAGAATCGGGGAACGATCACCAACAGCGATGGTGTCTTCTCCATCGTAGTGCTCAAAGGCGATCAGGTCGAATTCACTCACGTTAGTTACAAACCCAAGACGATCACCATTCCCCGCGAACTCGAAGGAAACCAATTCAGCGTCGTGCAGTTGATGGTCGAGGATACGGTCTACCTTCCCGCGACAATCATTCGTCCCAGGCCCACACCTGAGCAATTCGCACGCGACTTCGTGAACACAAAAGTTCCGGATGATGATATCGAAATAGCACGCAAGAACACTGATATTGCCAAGCGACGCGTGCTTATGAAAACTGTTCCCGCCGACGGCCGCGAAGCAACTGCGATTCAATTCAACAACATCGCTAAGAAAGCAGTGTACTCCGGACAGGTTCCTCCAATGAACATCTTCAACCCCGCCGCATGGTCCGAATTTATTCAGGCCTGGAAGCGGGGTGACTTTAAGAATAAGCGGTAACTCGTCAATTAGCTAATTAGTTAATTAATCAATTAGCTAATTAATTATCTTGCTTTCCAAAATTTTTCTGATGTCAATTATTTCAGTAATTGGTGCGGGCACAATGGGTAATGGAATTGCTCATGTATTCGCACAAAATGGATTCAGGGTAAACCTCGTAGATGTTTCCAAACCTCAGCTAGATAAGGCAATCGCCACCATTTCAAAGAATCTCGACAGGCAGGTGGCCAAAGGAATCATCACGGAAGATGTGAAAGCATTAACGCTTGCCAACATCGTTCCCGTTACCACACTTGCGCCTGCGGCGAAGGAATCTTCACTCATCGTTGAAGCAGCTACAGAGAATGTGGAGCTGAAGCTTTCAATCTTCCGCCAGATGGATGAGCACGCGGGACCTGATTGCATCATGGCGACTAATACTTCATCGATTTCCATCACGAAGATCGCGGCGGTGACATCGCGTCCCGCAAATGTGATCGGCATGCACTTCATGAATCCCGTGCCCGTGATGAAACTCGTGGAGATCATCAACGGTTATGCTACATCGAAGGAAGTCACCGACAAGATAGTGGAGCTTAGCCGCAAGCTCGGCAAGGTTCCCTGTGTGGTGAACGATTATCCCGGCTTCATCGCCAATCGAATATTGATGCCGATGATCAACGAAGCTATCTCCAGTCTCTACGAAGGAGTGGCCGGCGTATCGGAGATCGACACTGTGATGAAATTGGGCATGGCTCACCCGATGGGACCGCTGCAGCTCGCCGACTTCATCGGTCTCGATGTTTGTCATTCGATCCTCAATGTATTACACGATGGATTCGGAAATCCGAAGTACGCACCCTGTCCGCTATTGGTGAACATGGTCGCTGCAGGAAAGCTCGGCGTGAAGTCAGGCGAAGGATTCTATGATTACAGCGGCGGCGGAAAAGAACTCATTGTGAGCAGCAGGTTTCTCAATTGAGAAATGTGATGTAGAGAATAATTCAACTCAATGTATAATCTTCCCGAATACAAGGAACTTGACCCGGAGGTGGTGAAGAAATTCATGAGGGAACATCCCTTCGTGTTTCTCATCGCCACCGGTAACGACATGCAACCTGTCGCCACTCAGGTTCCTGTGTTCATCGATGAGCGCGATGGTGAGCTCTTCCTCACGGGTCACATCATGAAGCAGACGGATCATCACAAGGCCGTTGTGCAAAATCCAAAGGTGCTTGCAGTTTTCACGAGTGAACATACTTACGTCAGCGCGAGTTGGTACGAGAACAAGCGGCAGGGTTCAACATGGAATTACATCAGCGTGCACGCGAAGGGAACGATTCGTTTCTTCGAGGGAGATGAGTTGAGGGAGGTCTTGCGCCGCACACAGGACTATTTCGAGAATGATCCTCATTCGGGTTCGAACTACAAAAATCTTCCTGAAGAATACATTGCGAGAAATGCAAAGGCAATTGTCGGCTTCGAGATCAAGGTCGATAAGCTTGAACATGTTTTCAAGCTAAGCCAAAACAGGGACGATAAGAGCTATCAAAACATAATCCAAAAACTCGAAGAGAAAGGTAATGCTCCGGAAATCGTAAATGAAATGAAGAAACGGAGATAATTAATTAATTAATTAGCTAATTAGCTAATTAGTTAATTGGTTAATTGTCCCAGCCAATTCTGCGCGTTAATGAAGTTGATCTTGTCGATGATCTTCTTATCGTGTTTTAGTTTCTCTACTATGTCTCCAGGTAGCTGTTCCCCCAATGGGAATGGGTAATCGCTGCCGACGCAGATTTTGTCTTCACCAATCAGATCGATAAGAAATTCAAGAGCCTTATTATCGTGCACGAGGCTGTCGACCCAGAAGCGGCCGATGTAGTTTGTTGGATCGATGGCATTGTCGATGGCGACGAGGTCGGGGCGAACATCGAAGCCGTGTTTGATTCTTCCGAATGTGAAGGGGAATGATCCGCCTCCGTGTGCAAACGCAACTCGCAGCTTTGGAAACTTCTCGAACACACCACCGAAGATGAGAGAGCAGATGGCTCTCGATGTCTCGGCGGGCATTCCCACCAGCCATGGCAGCCAATAGCGTTGCATGTCTTGCTGACCCATCATCTCCCAGGGGTGAATGAAGATGGCGCAACCGAGTTTTTCTGCTTCTTCGTAGAAGGGGAAGAATTCTTTTTCAGAAAGATTCTTGCCGTTGATATTTGATCCGAGTTCGATGCCTGGAAGTTTGAGTTCATTGACGCAGCGCTGCATTTCTTTTATGGCGAGGTCCACATCTTGCATGGGCACAGTGCCGAGGCCGATGAAGCGTGAGGGTTGGCGAGAGACCGTTTCGGCAATGTGGTCGTTGAAGAAGCGTGAAGTCTCGTGGCCATCGCTGGCTTTCGCCCAGTAGTTGAAGAGCACGGGAATGGTGGAGAGTACTTGCATGGATACTTGCGTTTGGTCCATGTCTTTGATGCGGGCTTTGTCGTCGAAGCAGTTTTCTTCAACGACGCGGAAGAGTTTATCGCCTTTCATCATGCAGGCCTGGCAATTGCGGTGCTCGAGGTGGATGAATTCACCGTAGCCGAATTTCCTGGTCCAGTTCGGCATGGTGGAAGGCATGATGTGGGTGTGGATGTCTATTTTCATTTCATTTGTTCTTTTTTCTTTCGGAAATAATCTACTTCGAATTCTTAAGATTGTTCTGGCTAAGGACCATGGGACACGGATTTGTTATGATTGCTTATGATTTGATATGATTTTTACTTTTGGGAATTAGA
>CBINHQ010000223.1:0-4580 GCA_966250475.1 uncultured Chitinophagaceae bacterium | reverse complement strand
TACCGTTGACCGTTTGGCGAAATGAGATGAGAGATGAGAGATGGGAGATGAGAGACTTTGGGTTTAAGAGTTTGTGTCATTTCGAATATGTTTCGAATTAAAGACCCTCATCACTCATCACTCATCTCTCATCAAAAGCCTCGTTCGGTTAACGGTCCACTGTTAACGGTACACGGTACACGGTCCACAGTCCACGATTAACGGTCATCATTCCTACATACACACTTATCCCGTATATTCGCTCTCTAACCAAACCCATTCGCCTTAATGTATCCCAACCTTTATTTCGCCTTCAAAGATCTGTTTGGCGTGGAGTGGACCTTCCTGCGTTTCGTTAACTCTTTCGGTTTCTTTGTCGCGATTGCCTTCATCATGGCTGCGCTGGTATTGACAGTGGAGTTGAGGCGTAAGAGTAAGGAAGGACATCTATTTCCCACGGAAATGATGATGACAGTAGGGCGACCCGCTACGGCAAGCGAACTCATCCTCAATTTCCTGCTCGGTTTTGTTTTGGGATACAAGATTCTCGCGCTCTTCATCATGGATAGCTCGGCGACAGAGGATCCACAGGCATTCATTTTCTCAGGCATTGGAAGCTGGCCCGCAGGAATCATACTCGGTTTACTCTTCGCGTTCATGAAATGGTACGAGAAGCACAAGCAGAAACTTCCCAAACCAGAAAAAAGAGTCGTACGCATTTGGCCGCAAGACAGGGTAGGGGAGATTGTGATACTTGCTCTTGTGTTTGGCCTCATCGGTGCCAAGCTCTTCGATATCTTCGAAAACTGGAGTGATTTTCTGAAGCGTCCTTCTGATTACATATTATCAGCAGAAGGACTTACTTTCTACGGTGGTCTAATCTGTGCTGCACTCGCAATCTGGCTCTACGCCCGGAAACATAAGATCGGTTTCTGGCATCTTAATGACGCGGCTGCTCCCGCGCTGATGCTTGCCTACGCGGTTGGTCGCATAGGTTGCCAGGTAGCCGGCGATGGCGACTGGGGAATCGCTAATACCAGGCCCAAGCCGTTTTCCTGGCTACCCGATTGGATGTGGGCTTATAATTATCCTAACAATGTGGCCAGAATGGATACCCCGATTCCGGGTTGCGAAGGTAAATTCTGCTTCGAACTGGCTCAGCCTGCTTATCCAACTCCATTTTATGAGACAGTTATGTGCCTCATTCTCTTCGGAATTCTCTGGAGTTTGAGGAAGAAATTGCGCATTCCGGGTACGTTATTTGCTTTATATTTAATGTTTAACGGCATTGAGCGGTTCCTGATTGAGAAGATCAGGGTAAATGTGAAGCTGAACATTTTCGGATTTCAGCCCACCCAGGCAGAGGTGATTTCAACTTTATTGTTCCTTTCGGGGTTATTACTCTGGATCTGGCTTACCCGCCGTGCCAAACAAAGGTTAAAACAGGTATAAGTATTCACACTTAGCCGGAAAAATTTTTGATGACCGGCATGATTCGCTGAAACGGTTGCCTGGTCTGTATTCCATGCTTCATTCTGTATTTTCAGAGGCAGTCGGGAAGAGAGCATGAGGAATATTTTGTTAACAACGGCTATGAGATTCAGCATTTCCGGAGTATTTTTGCAGACGGTATCGGACGGTTTTACTTATTTAACTACCTCTTTGCAACACCCGGGGAGCTAAGACTGTCTATTAACGAGGATAATTAAACACACAGATTCATAATTATGAGGCAGCTCAAAATTGCTACCCAGATCACCAACAGGGATTCGCAGGCAGTAGAAAAGTATTTGCAGGAGATTTCCAAGATCTCAATGATCACTCCTGAAGAAGAAACTACCCTCGCCCAGCGCATTAAGATGGGAGATCAGAAGGCACTCGACAAACTCGTGCAGGCCAATCTTCGTTTCGTGGTATCGGTAGCCAAACAATATCAGCATCAGGGCTTATCTCTGAGTGACCTGATCAATGAAGGAAACCTGGGTCTCATCAAGGCTGCACAGCGCTTCGATGAAACCAAGGGTTTTAAATTCATCTCCTATGCGGTTTGGTGGATTCGTCAGTCTATTCTGCAGGCTCTTGCCGAGCAGGGCAGGCTTGTGCGTCTTCCCCAAAACAAAATCGGCACCTACAACCAGGCCAACAAATCATACATGGCCTTCGAGCAGGAGCACGAGCGCGAACCTTCTACAGAAGAGCTCGCAGAGCTTCTCGAGATGAGCGAGACTGAGATCAACAATATTTTCCAGAGCAATACCCGTCACACTTCCCTTGATGCACCCGTGCATGAAGCTGAAGATGTAGCCATGGGTGACCTGCTTGAAGGCGGCGACGATACAGATGATGATGTGATGAAGGATTCACTCAGGAATGAGATCCGCCGCGTATTGAAATCACTCAGCCCACGCGAAGCAGAAATCGTTAACGCATACTTCGGCCTCGATGGCGAGCAGGGCGTAACGATCGAGCAGATCGGGCAGAAATACGATCTTACCAAGGAACGTATCCGCCAGATCAAGGAACGCGCAATCAAGCGACTTCAGAAAGCCCGTTACAGTAGCGCCCTCAAGGCCTACCTGGGTTAAAATAGCAGATCCCGGGGAAACCGGGAAAATTGGTGGGTTTATTTTTTGAACAGCTCCGGTCATTAAACTTATAATGGTTGGGGCTGTTTTTTAATTAGCCAATTAGCTAATTAATCATTTATGTAATTACTTTGCGCTCCATGAATACAACCGAACCAGAAAGGATAAAATGCCTGATAATCGGATCAGGTCCCGCAGGCTATACCGCCGCCATCTATGCCTCTCGTGCAAATCTTAATCCCGTTCTTTACCAGGGCATACAACCGGGGGGTCAACTTACCATCACTACCGAGGTGGAGAATTATCCGGGATATCCCGACGGCGTGCAAGGTCCGCAAATGATGATCGATTTCGAGAAGCAGGCAAAGAGAATGGGCGCTGATATTCGTTTCGGTCTCGCTACCAAGGTTGACTTCATGTCGCAACCCTACAAAGTTTGGATTGATGAGGAGAAGATGGTTCTTGCAGATGCGGTAATCATTGCAACCGGCGCTTCCGCAAAATGGCTGGGACTGGAAAGCGAACAACGACTGAATGGCTTCGGTGTGAGCGCTTGCGCTGTTTGCGACGGATTCTTCTTCCGAGGTAAGGATGTAGCGATTGTGGGTGCTGGAGACACAGCGGCAGAAGAAGCGCTCTATCTTTCCAAACTTGCTACCACTGTGCACATGATAGTGAGAAGAGATGAGATGCGTGCCAGCAAGGTGATGCAGGAACGCGTATTCAAGACTCCAAACATAAAGATTTACTGGAACTCCGAAACCGATGAGATCATCGGCGATCAGAAGGTAAGTGCGGTGAGGATTCGCAACAACAAGACAGGAGAAAAGACCGAATTGCCGGTGAACGGTTTCTTCGTAGCGATTGGCCACCAGCCAAACTCGGACATCTTCAAAGGCTGGCTTGATATGGATGATGCGGGTTACATCAAGACGATTCCGGGAACATCGAAGACAAATCTGGAAGGTGTGTTTGCCGCAGGTGATGTACAGGATAAAGTCTACCGCCAGGCAGTGACCGCCGCAGGTAGTGGTTGTATGGCCGCTCTCGATGCAGAGAGGTATCTCGGCGAAAAAGGAATTCACTAGATGGCAATGGCATCACCCATAAAAATCGAGCTTAACGATCTTCGCTTTCACGCCTTTCATGGACTCTATCCCGAAGAGAAGAAGATAGGATCGGAATTCAGGGTTGATGTGAGTTTTGAATTTCTGCCAGAAAAGGAAATCATTCAAACCCTCGAAGAGACGATCGATTATTCCGAAGTATTTGCTCTCATAAAGGAGCAAATGGAAATACCGCGTGAATTATTGGAAACATTAGTGGCAGAAATGGCGGAAGCAATTCATGCTCGCTTCACATCTATAAAATCCATTCAAATCGCCGTCACAAAATTGTACCCTCCGATTCCCGGCTTTGCGGGTAATGTACGTGTAAGTTTTTCCCGAAGCTATTAAAATGCCGTAAAGGGCCGTGAATGCGCACGGTTTTTGGACTCTATTACCTGTAAAAAAGGTAATATGGTGATTATACCCTTCATATTGCTGCTCATGTTTCTTGCTGTGTTTTTCGGAATGTTATTCTATGTGAATTCGAGCGAAAAACGCAGGGAACATCATTAAATCTTCTTGTTCTTCCACTTCCCTGTTCTGAAATAGAGGAAGGAAAGAAGAAGGATGGATGACCAGTAGAGCCATTCACTCATCCAGCCAATGGTGATGGGAAGTTTCATCTTCTCCAGCACGATGTATACATACGCACAATAAAGTACGATTGTAACAATTTCGATTACCAGACTCACCCTGCTATTTCCAGATCCCACCACAGCGTTCAGCCAAACCACGCTCACCGACATCAGCAATACGGCAGCCGTGACTACCCGCACCACTGGTATCGCAGCATCGATGAATGCCTGGTCCTGTCCGTAAATGGAAAGTATTTGCGCGGGAAAGATGTTTACAAGTATGCACGCAACAGAGGCAATTCCGAAACTCAATCTCACTATTCGATTAATCA
>CBINHQ010000222.1:0-4598 GCA_966250475.1 uncultured Chitinophagaceae bacterium | reverse complement strand
ATCAATGAACTTTTGAAACGACAAGCCATTCGCAACAAGATCGCGCAGGACCTGCATGATAGTGTTGGTTCAACCCTCAGCAGCATTTCAGTGTACAGCCAGGTGGCGAGGATACAGCAGGAGAAGGGGAACCAATCGGAACTGAAAGACGTGCTCGATAAGATCAGCGTTACTTCCACGGATATGATCTCCGAGATGAACGATATCGTTTGGGCCATCAACCCGAGCAATGACAGCATGGAGAAGATCATTCAACGCATGGAGTCGTTCGCGAGGCCACTGTTGCAGGCAAAGAATATTTCCCTTACGCTGAGTTACGAGCCTTCGGTGATGCACCTGAACCTTCCGATGGAAAAGCGAAAGAATTTCTACCTGATTTTTAAAGAAGCGGTAAACAATGTTTTGAAGTATTCCGATTGCAGAAATATGGCGGTGCGGATTTCGATTCATCAGCAGGACCTCGTGCTCGAGGTGAAGGATGATGGCCGGGGATTCGACATCGAGCAAATGAAGCAACGCGCCGGCAAGTCGCTTTCGGGGAATGGTCTCAACAACATGTGCAGGAGGGCGAAGGAAATGAAGGGAATGTGCAATATCCAGAGTGAGCCGGGTAAAGGAACAACTGTCACGCTCCACTTCCCTGTCACCTGATTCGGGGATAATCCGTAGGAATAATATTTACGATCTTCACAGTAATATGCACACTATGCCATTAAAGGTTGCCATATTTGACGATAACAAGAATATCAGGGAGAGCATTGCGATGCTTCTCGAGACGGTCGACGACATACAGGTGGTTGGTTCGTACAGTCACGTGCTGGATTGCATCGAAGATGTGAAGGAAAGTAATCCCGATGTGGTGTTGATGGATATCGAAATGCCTGGCATGACCGGCATCGAGGCAGTGAAGCTGATAAAGAAGGAACTTCCACACATTCAGGTGCTGATGCAAACGGTTTTCGAGGACGATGATCGTGTATTCGATTCGATTTGTGCCGGTGCTTCAGGTTACATTCTCAAGAATCATCTCAATACAAAGCTGGTCGATTCCATACAGGAATTGCAGTTCGGTGGTTCGCCGATGAGTCCATCCATTGCAAGGAAGGTGCTTACCAAGATGCAATCGGTGGCGAACATCATTAAGCCGGAAGAGACGCCAGAGTATCACCTCACCGCCAGGGAGAAGGAAGTGCTTTCCTGCCTCGTAAACGGACTCAGCTATAAAATGATTGGTGCGGAGCTGCACATCAGCTACGAGACAGTGCGAAGCCATGTAAAAAAGATCTACGAGAAACTGCATGTTGCATCCCTCACAGAAGTAGTTGCGAAAGCTATCAACCAACGCATTGTTTAATTAGCTAATTAGCTAATTAGTTAATTGATTAATTACTAATTGCTTCCCCTTTTTCGGGTATCCTTACAGGTAATTCGGTTATTCTTTTAGGGTCCTGCGTTCATGAGATTTGTGTTTTGAAAAAATCAAACACTTATCTATGAAAAGAATTACAATTATCCCGGTTCTGGCCATCTTATCACTCTCCTCGTTTGCACAGAAAGCGAAGAGTGAAGGAGCTGAACTTTCAAAACCTGACATTGTCGCGTTGATGCATTCTGCCGACAAGAGTTCTCCTTTGGTGAAGTCGGTGAAACTCTCAAATGGCGTGAGTCTCGATTATGTTGAGCAGGGAGATGCAACAGGCACGCCGGTGATCTTTCTTCATGGGCTGACGGACTCATGGAGGTCATTCGAGCCTTTGCTTCCCTATTTACGCCCGACAACTCGTGCATTTGCGGTAACGCTTCGCGGGCATGGCAATTCCGACAAGCCAAAGACATACAGGCCTGAAGATTTCGCGAAGGATGTGAATCTCTTCATGAAGAAGCTGAACATCGATGCGGCGGTGTTAGTCGGTCATTCCATGGGTGGTTCGGTTGCGCAGCGTTTTGCGATCGATTATCCTGGCAAGACACTCGGCCTTGTGCTCGTTGGTGCATTTGCATCATTTGCAGATAAACCTTCGATGGTTGAGTTCAGGGAGTTCATACACACTCTTGAAGATCCCATTCCGATGGAAGTGGGGGTGGAGTTTCAGAAGAGCACGATTGTAAATGCGATTTCCCGCGAATACTTTGATGTATTTGTTGCGGAAACGATGAAGGTGCCTGCAAGGGTGTGGAGGGGTGCGATTGATGGATTGTTCACAGCCGACTATGTTCTCGAGTTGAAAAATGTTGAGAAGCCGACCTTGCTCGTGCGGGGAGAGAAGGATGATCTTTCTACGCTTGGAGATCTGCAGAGACTTGCAGGTGCAATTTCAGACTCGGAGTTTCTGATCTATGAAGACACGGGACACGCGATTCATTGGGAAAGGCCGCAGCGTTTTGCAATGGATCTCGAAACATTTCTTCAATCATTGAGAGAAGGCAGCGTGCATCGCTCCTTCTGAATTGTAAAATCCTATAGCCATGAAGAAATTACCAATAATGGATAGAGCCTGGCTTGCTGCCCGGTTCTATCTTCTGTCGCTGGCAATGGGTCTTACCAGGCTATTCCGGCAACTCCCTGTTCCTGATTTCAACAGGCAGTATGATGAATCAATGTTATAAACCTTAAAATATATTTCTATGAAATTTTTTGGAATACTTACGCTCCTGGCGCTGGTTGGCTTCCTCAATCTGCGCGGAATGAAAAATGAAAAAGTTGATGAGGAAGGGCCTAAAAGGAATGCAGTGGTGTTTTGTGCACCAGCGTTCGATCCAGCGAAGATTGATGCAAAGGATGCACCGCTGTTTGATGATCCTGGCACGATCAATTATCCTGTGAGCACGGTCTCAGGATTAGCGCAGAAATATTTTAACCAGGGATTGACGATGTTGTATGCATTCAATCATGGTGAAGCAGGCAGGTCATTCAAGGCTGCTATGGAATATGATTCCACGATGGCGATGGCGTATTGGGGACTCGCAATGGTGCTTGGTCCGAATTACAATGCGGCATTGAATCCATCCAGCCTCAGCGAGATCAATGAAGCGATCGACAGAGCTGTAAAATTTTCGCGCATTGCATCTGAAAAAGAAAGGATGCTGATCGATGCACTCGCACAGCGCTTTCCACGCCAGGAAGTGGAGGATATGACTCCTTACAATGCCGCGTATGCGAGGGCGATGAAGCGCGTACATGAAGCATTCCCTTCCGATGCTGAGATAGCAGCCACATATGCAGATGCGTTGATGAATGAGCATCCCTGGAATCTTTGGTTGAAGGATGGAACTTCACAACCATGGACTGCGGATGTGATGCAGGCTCTAGAGACAATGCTTACGAAATGGCCTGATCATCCTGCATTATGTCATTTGTATATTCACGCGACCGAGGCTTCGAAGTTTCCGGAGAAGGCATTGCCCCAGGCAGACAAACTCGGCGACTTAATGCCTTTTGCGGGACATATCGTGCACATGCCTTCGCATACTTACATAAGGACTGGAGATTACCACAAGGCTGTAATCGTAAATGAGAAGGCGATTTCTATGGATAGTACCTACATTGCACAGTGTAAGGTTGCCGGTGCGGTGCCGATGTATTATTATCCTCACAACATTCACTTTCTCGCTGTTTCTGCATTTCTCGAGGGAAGCAGTGCAAAGGCGATCGATGCGGCGTGGATGATTCAGCGTAATGCAAGTAAGGAGTTTCTTGATGAGAACGCAACTATTCAGCACTATTACAGCATTCCGTTTTATGTGCTTGTGCATTTGGGAAAATGGGACGACATTCTCGCAATGAAGTATCCCGGCGAGCAATTGAAATACCCTGCTGCGATTTGGCATTATGCAAGAGGAATGGCTTACGCAGCGAAAGGAAATCTGGAAAAGGCAGGCAACGAGTTATGGGCTGTTGAGCAGATTGCCGCCGATGAGTCGTTGCAGAAATTGCTGATCTGGGAATCGAACAGTGCGTCGCAACTCGTCACCATCGCAAAGCAGGTGTTGAAAGGAGAGATCGAAGCCACGAAGGGTAACTACGATGATGCTTTCACTGCTTTTAAAAAGGCTATCGAGATTGAAGATGCATTGAATTATACTGAGCCGCCTGATTGGTTCTTCTCAGTACGTCACAGTCTCGGACATTGGCTGAATGTTGCGGGTGAATATGCTCAGGCTGAATCAATCTATCTCAAAGACCTTGAAAATTTTCCTTCCAATGGTTGGGCACTCGCAGGACTGTACAACAGCCTGAAAGGCCAGGGAAAGAACCTTCAAGCAAAGGAGACCAAGAAAAGGTTTGAAAAAGCATGGGCCAATAGTGACATCAGCATCAGCTCTTCCAGAATTTATTAATTAACTAATTAACTAATTAGCTAATTAGTCAATTAGCTGGTGACATTCATAAAACAGTACGCCACTGAAGCCTGGTTTTCCTGGAAACGGACAAATTCCACGACCCCGCCGCTGTGTTTCGCTTTGAGAGCGGCGGGTTCCATTTCCATGTCGAGAGCTGGACTGATTCTTCCATGGGTACGGACCTGAACCAGGATGGCATAGCCATACGCCTTTGCAGAAATGAGAATGCCGCTGTGTTTGGTGTGAAGGGTTACGGT
>CBINHQ010000221.1:0-4603 GCA_966250475.1 uncultured Chitinophagaceae bacterium | reverse complement strand
TAGTCGTCCTCGATTAATTTTCAAATTTTCAAATTTTCAAATTAGAAATGGATTTTTTAAAAGAACTAAAGCTCAAAGATCTGAACGGTGGCGTAAGCACCGGAGCGGAATGGATCAACTCAGGAGGTGAAAAGATCGAATCATATTCACCCGTTGATGGAAAACTTATTGGTACGGTTACTTCGGCCGACCGCAAATCATACGAGGCTGTGATGGCAAAGGCTCAGGCAGCTTTCCAGCAATGGAGGCTGGTTCCCGCACCAAAGCGCGGCGAGATAGTTAGGCAAATTGGCGATGCGCTGCGCGAGAAGAAAGAATCACTTGGCCGACTCGTCTCCTACGAAATGGGGAAGAGCTTGCAGGAAGGTTACGGCGAAGTGCAGGAGATGATCGACATCTGCGACTTCGCTGTCGGGCTCTCTCGCCAACTATACGGACTCACCATGCACAGCGAACGACCCAATCACAGGATGTACGAGCAATACCATCCTCTCGGCGTAGTTGCCATTATTTCGGCTTTCAATTTTCCAGTAGCGGTGTGGAGCTGGAACTCAATGCTGGCATGGGTTTGCGGAGATGTGTGCATTTGGAAGCCTTCGGAAAAAGTTCCGCTTTGTGCCGTCGCATGCCAACACATCATCGCCGATGTATTCAAGAAGAATGGTGTACCCGAAGGAGTTTGCGGTCTCGTAGTAGGCGGACGTGATGTAGGTGAATGGATGTCGGCAGACGAACGCATTCCGCTCGTTTCCGCAACAGGTTCCACCAGAATGGGAAAAGCAGTAGGTGCAACTGTGGGTGCCCGACTTGGACGTGCATTGCTCGAACTTGGAGGAAACAACGCCATCATCATTTCGAAAGAAGCAGATCTTGACATAGCTGTAATTGGATCACTCTTCGGCGCAGTTGGTACCGCAGGTCAACGCTGCACCACTACACGCAGACTGATCATCCACGAAGATGTATACGAAACTGTGAAGAAGAGACTCGTAACAGCATACGGACAACTAAAGATCGGCGATCCGTTGAATGAAGTGCATCATGTAGGGCCACTCATCGACAAAGATGCTGTGAAGATGTATCTCGATGCGATTGAAAAATGCAAGAAGGAAGGCGGCAAGTTCATCGTAGAAGGTGGCGTACTCGAAGGAGCGGGTTACGAAAGCGGTTGTTACGTGAAGCCCTGCATCGCGGAGGCCAAGCCCGACATGGAGATCGTAAGACACGAGACCTTCGCTCCGATCCTTTATTTGCTTAAGTACAAAACGCTCGATGAAGCGATCGCCATACAGAACGGAGTGCCTCAGGGTCTCTCCTCCTCCATCATGACGCTGAATTTCCGCGAGGCTGAGCAATTCCTCTCGGCAGCGGGAAGCGATTGCGGCATCGCCAACGTGAACATAGGCACTTCGGGTGCAGAAATCGGCGGTGCATTCGGAGGAGAGAAGGAAACCGGAGGCGGAAGAGAAAGCGGAAGTGATGCCTGGAAAGCATACATGCGCAGGCAAACTAACACCCTGAATTACGGAAAAGACCTGCCACTTGCCCAAGGAATCCGCTTCGACCTCTAAAATTCGTTGACAATTAACTAATTAGCCAATTGACAAATTAGCTAATTAGTTAATTGCCTGTAAAATAATTATATGATTTACAACGTTCTTATCGGGTAAATCCAAAATTTCCTGTTATCCATGAAAAAAACCTTTACACTGCTAGCCGCGTTTCTTCTCGTGGCGATAGTTTCAAATTCACAATTAAGAGTTGGCCTCGTTGCAGGCGGTCACCAGTCAAAGGTGGTGGAGGAGAATGATCTCCCTAACTGGAGTGAACTCGAAAAGGGCTACACCGGTCGCACGGGCGTGCACTTCGGTGTGCTTGCCGACATTCGCCTTGGCAAGAAATCCAACTTCTACCTTCAGCCAGGAATCATCTATCATAACAAAGGGAGAAAATTCGCCGCTACTTATGATACTACGGTGAATGATATCTTCAGAGTAAGCTCCAATGAGTTCATCAATTACCTCGACATGCCTTTCAACCTCGTATACAAGATGAGGCTTGGAGGGAATGTGAAGTTCATCCTTGGTGCTGGTCCTTATCTCTCCTTCTTCTACACAGGTAAGTTGAAGACTGAAACTGTTTCGAAGAATCTCGAGTATGAATCGATCGAGAATAATGATCCTCCAGTTGGTAATGGCGAAGGAAAATATTCCGTATTTGATTACGGCTTGAACGGACTCGCTGGATTTGAGATCGGCAAGGTTATGCTGACTGCAAATTACAGTCAGGGTTTCGGCGATTTTTATAAGTCTGATCTCTACGATGGTACCTTCAGACACCAGGTATTTGGCGCCACACTTGGAGTATTTATCGATGGTAACAAGAAAAAGAAAATCGACAGCGATGGTGACGGCATCACCGATGAAATGGACAAGTGCCCCACAGTTGCCGGCTCCATGCAGCACAGTGGTTGCCCCGACCTCGACAACGATGGCATTCCCGACAACGAAGACCAATGCCCCGGTGAAGCAGGCCCCGAGTCAAACAAAGGATGTCCGCTCGATGAAGACAAAGATGGAGTTTATGATAAGGATGATGCATGTCCAACCGTGCCGGGTCTGAAGGATAACAAGGGTTGTCCCGCAGCAGATGCGGATAAGGATGGCGTTGTTGATGCAGAGGACAAGTGTCCGACTGTAGCCGGTCATGCTAAGTATGGCGGCTGTCCGATCCCCGATACTGATGGCGATGGAATCAACGACGAGGAAGACAAGTGTCCGGCCGAGAAAGGCAAGAAGGCTTTCGATGGTTGTCCTGAACCCGTGAAGAAAGAAATCGTAGAGAAGGTCAACTATGCCGCGAAGAGAATCCAGTTCGCGAAGGGTAATGCAAAACTCTTACCATCTACTCATAAAGTGTTGAATGAAGTAGTGACTATCCTTAAGCAGAATCCTAATCTCCTGTTGTCTGTTGAAGGTCACACCAGCGGAGATGGAATTCGTGACGCAAACATGAAGCTTTCGCGCGACAGGGCGAATGCGGTGAGAGCCTACCTGATTTCGAAGGGAATATCTTCGAAGCGTATCACTGCCAGGGGCTATGGACCAGATAAAATGTTAAATGCGGGTAAGACCGAAGAGGAAAAGGCGCTTAACCGTCGCGTGGAACTGAAACTAAGCAACCAATAGATTAATAATTTCGTCAATCGCATCAAACCCCTGCACCGTCGCAGGGGTTTTTATTTAATTAAAATGTATGAATGGTAATCGGTATTTTTACGCCTTTCGCATCTTTACAGATCAAAAAAACCCATACGAAATGAAAATGTTCAAGAGAAGTCTTTTTGTGGCAGTTTTCGGTTTACTCTCACTTACCATGTTTGCACAAGGTAAGGATGTACCTAAGGGCTGGCATTTGATGAACCCTGCTGACAGCGGATATCATGGCATCAGCATGGACCAGGCCTATGCGTTCGTGAAGTCGAAGAACCTTAAAAGCACTCCCGTAATCGTAGCAGTGATCGACTCGGGTATCGATACGGCACATGAGGATTTAAGGCCTGTGCTTTGGAGAAATCCAAAAGAGATTCCAGGGAATGGAATCGATGATGACAAGAACGGTTATGTTGATGATATCTACGGATGGAACTTCATCGGCGGTCGTGACGGAAGCAATGTAGAGAAGGATACTTACGAATCCGCAAGGATCTATCACCGCTTCAAGAATAAATTCAGCGGCAAGGATGTTGTACCTGCTACTCCCGAAGAAGAACGTGAATATGAAATGTGGAAGAGAGCAAAGAAAGATGTGGCAAATGTTGATCCTTCCACTGCAATGACACTCATCCCCATTAAGAATGCGTATAAGAAAGCGGTAGAAGGCGATTCCGTTCTGCGTACAAAACTCAAAGAAAATTATACCGGCAAGGACGCTGAGGCGTTCGTAGCCGGGGACGATACAACGAAGAAAGCGCGCAACAGCGTGTTGAATATTTACAGGGGCTTCCAGATCGATTTCGAAATGCCTGTGGGATCATTGCTTTCTGATCTTGGTGAATACATCGAGAGTGAAGAGGCAAAGCTCAGAGCTGCAGATGAAGAGCCAATCCCCTACCGCGCAAATGTGGTTAAAGACAATTACTACGATTTCAACGACAGGTTCTACGGAAACAATGACGTGATGGCCAGCAACCATGCTGCACTACACGGAACACACGTTTCGGGAATTATCGGCGCAGCAAGGAACAATGGCAAGGGCATGGACGGCGTGGCAGATAATGTACGCATCATGACAATCCGCGCAGTGCCTGATGGCGATGAGCACGATAAAGACGTGGCTCTTGCAATCCGTTACGCCGTTGACAATGGAGCACAAGTGATCAACATGAGCTTTGGTAAAGGTTTGTCGCCCGAAAAGATCTGGGTTGATGAAGCCATTCAATATGCCGAAAGTAAAGGAGTTCTCCTTGTGCACGCGGCTGGTAACTCAGCGGCAAACATCGACACTAGCTGGAACTTCCCCACTCCGATTTATGAAAATGGCAAACGTACCAGCAACATGATCACTGTAGGTGCAAGCGGACCTGGCGGTGAAGCCGGAAGCT
>CBINHQ010000220.1:0-4606 GCA_966250475.1 uncultured Chitinophagaceae bacterium | reverse complement strand
TTTACCTCGTCGGTAATAAAAACCTGACGACTGAAGAGTTTGATCTTGTTTCGCTGGAACTCGTAGTCTTCCTTCAACTTCGGGAAGTACAATACACCGGTGAGGTTGAAAGGGTAGTCCACATTCAGATGAATCCAGAAGAGAGGCTCTTCCGAGAATGGATATAGTTCCTGGTAAAACTTCAGGTAATCTTCATCCGTGAGTTCGGAAGGGCTTTTCACCCAGATGGGGTTGGTGTTGTTGATGATGTTGTCAACCTCAACTGATTTGTATTTCGGCTTGCCTTCTTCGTCTTCCCCGTCTGGCACAGATTCGGTCTTTGTACCAAACTGCACCGGTATGGGCAGGAACTTCGCGTACTTGTTGAGTATGCCTGAAATTTTCGACTCCTGCAAAAACTCTTTGGATTCTTCATTGATGTAGAGGATCACATCGGTTCCCCTCTCCTGCCGATTGCCTGCTGTGATCTCGAAAGACGTGCTTCCATCGCAAACCCATCTTGCGGGTTCGGCGTCTTCGAGATAGGAAAGCGTTTGTATTTCTACTCTGTCGGCAACCATGAAGGCGGAGTAGAATCCAAGCCCGAAGCGGCCGATGATTTCGTTAGCATCCCTGGCTTCTTTGAATTTCTCCATGAATTCCGTAGCGCCGGAAAATGCGATCTGGTTGATGTACTTTGAAATTTCCTCTGCCGTCATTCCTATTCCACGATCCGAAATGGTAAGTGTGCCTTCTTTCTCATCAATCTTAACAATGATCTTCAGATCACCCAATTCTCCTTTAGCGTGTCCAAGCGCCGAGAGACGCTTCAGCTTCTGCGTTGCATCTACTGCATTACTTACCAGTTCACGTAGAAAGATCTCGTGGTCGGAATAGAGAAATTTCTTAATGATCGGAAAAATGTTCTCCGTGTTGATGGAAATTGTACCCTTCTGCTCTGTCATAGTAAGATAATTTTTTTGACAGGCCGCAAGATACAATTAGCGCCACTAACAATCTACCATTTTAACGGTTCATTCCTGCCAATCCCACAGGTGGCGGGTCTTACCAACATTGTTGGAGATAGTCTCGATTCTATCGCGGAGAAATACATTGGTTAGGCCTTTGTTTTCCAATGGCAAACCCATCATCAGGAGCCCGCTGGTTGAAGTGTAGAACAAAGAAGGCTGGATGATTGCGTTCTCGCGAATCAATTTGCGATAGCGTATAGAAGTATCGGGAGGGGCATCACCGAGGTTAGCTGTGAGCCAGATATATTTTGAATTCGCGCTCTGCTCCACGGCCACGTAGATGTTCAGGTTATGACTGGTTGTCTTTATCGAATATTTTTCTTTTCCGGGTTCGGTTTCAAGGTCTTTCACTTCGTAGCCGAGTTGAACGAGCATGGATCGCATTTGCGTGCGTGTGACAGGATCACAATCCTGAGCATTTACGGAAGTTTTGCTCATTGCCAGCATTACAAACACGGCAACCATGTAAAGGATGGCAGATTTTTTCATCTTAAGTTGATTTTATGATGGAAGAATTAAGGCGCGCAACGACTGCAATTTGAGCGAGAAAAATAGCCCTTTAGGGCAGGAGATGGTATACCGTGGAAAGGGTATTCGTTAATTAGCTAATTAGTTAATTAGCTAATTAATTAATTGAAAAGTCCCGCTAAGGCGGGACTTTTTCTGAGATTAATTTGTTTCAGTTTACTTCGCGAATTCGGAGCGGATCACATTCAGTGCACCGCCAGCCTTGAACCATTCGATCTGCTGTTCATTGTAGGTATGGTTCACGAGGAATTCATCGGTAGTGCCATCGCTGTGAGTCAGTCTTACAGTGAGCGGCTTACCGGGGGCGAAGCTGGTCAGTCCGAGAATGTCGATCACGTCGTCTTCCTGGATCAGGTCGTAGTCGGCCTTGTTGTCGAAAGTTAGCGCGAGCATTCCCTGTTTCTTCAGATTGGTTTCGTGAATCCTGGCGAAGCTTCTCACGAGGATTGCTCTCACACCGAGGTGACGTGGCTCCATCGCTGCGTGTTCTCTTGAAGATCCTTCACCATAATTCTCGTCGCCCACTACGATGGTGCCGATGTTTGCTGCTTTGTAGGCGCGTTGCGTTCCCGGCACTGGGCCATATTCGCCGGTGAGCTGATTTTTTACCTTATCAGTTTCATCGTTGAAATAGTTCACCGCCCCTATCAGCATATTGTTACTGATGTTATCGAGGTGTCCGCGGAATTTCAGCCATGGACCTGCCATCGAAATATGGTCTGTAGTACATTTTCCTTTCGCCTTGATAAGAAGTCTTAGTCCAAGGAGGTCGGTGCCTTCCCAAGGAGCAAACGGAGCAAGGAGTTGGAGGCGGAGACTGTCGGCCTTCACTACAACTTGCACCTGGCTACCGTCTTCCGCCGGCGGAATGTAACCGGGATCGTCCACATCGAATCCTTTAGGAGGAAGTTCGAAGCCAGTGGGTTCCTTCAGCTTCACGTTCTCACCTTTTTCATTCCTGATGGTATCGGTGAGGGGGTTGAAGGTAATCGAACCAGCCATTGCGAGTGCAGTCACGATTTCCGGGGAAGCTACGAAGGCATGTGTGCTGGCAAGGCCGTCGTTACGCTTCGCGAAATTTCTATTGAATGATGTGATGATGGTATTCTTCCTGTTTGGATCGTCGATGTGTCTAGCCCACTGACCAATGCAAGGTCCACAGGCATTCGCGAGTACGAGTCCTCCTACATCTTCGAAGTCTTTGATGAAACCATCGCGTTCGATGGTAAAGCGAACTAGTTCTGAGCCGGGCGTGATGGTGAAGTCTGACGCGGCCTTCAATCCTTTGCTCATCGCGTCCTTCACGATGGAAGCGGAGCGGCTGATGTCTTCGTAGGAAGAGTTGGTACAGCTTCCGATGAGCGCCACTTCGAGTTTTTCGGGCCATCCGTTCGCCAATACTGCTTCACGCATCTTGGAGATGGGGGTGGCAAGGTCTGGAGTAAACGGACCGTTGATATATGGTTCGAGTGTGCTGAGATCGAGTTCGAGGAGAAGGTCGTAGTACTTGGAAGGATCAGCGTATACTTCAGGGTCGGGACGAAGGTTGTCTTTTATCGCATCCGCCATATCGGCCACTTCCTTTCTGCCGGTAGCCTTCAGGTAAGAACTCATCTTTTCATCATACGCGAAGAGTGAGCATGTGGCTCCGATCTCTGCGCCCATGTTACAAACTGTTCCTTTTCCGGTAGCGCTCATTGTGTCGGCGCCTTCTCCGAAGTATTCAACGATTGCTCCGGTGCCCCCCTTCACGGTGAGCTGACCTGCAACCCAAAGAATCACGTCCTTTGCGGAGGTCCAGCCGCTCATTTTGCCGGTGAGTTTAACACCGATGAGCTTCGGCATCTTCAGTTCCCAGGGAAGACCGGCCATCACGTCAACGGCGTCAGCGCCACCAACACCGATAGCGATCATGCCGAGGCCACCCGCGTTGGGGGTATGGGAGTCCGTTCCGATCATCATACCACCGGGGAATGCATAGTTTTCAAGTACCACCTGGTGAATGATTCCTGCGCCGGGTTTCCAGAAACCGATGCCATATTTGTTAGAGATTGAAGCGAGGAAGTCGTACACTTCCCTGTTCACCTCGTTGGCGGTGGCAAGGTCAGCAGCAGCGCCAACTTTTGCCTGGATCAGGTGATCGCAATGCACGGTAGATGGAACGGCAACCTGTTCGCGACCGCAAGTCATGAACTGGAGGAGCGCCATCTGCGCGGTGGCGTCCTGCATCGCTACTCTGTCAGGGGCGAAGTCGACATAATCTTTACCCCGCTCATAAGCATTCGGCGGGGGCTCGTAAAGGTGCGAATAAAGAATTTTCTCGGAGAGTGTAAGGGGTCTGCCAACGAGCTTGCGGGCTGCAGCGATCTTACCGGGTAATTCTGCGTAAACTTTCTTGAGTAAGTCGAGATCAAAGACCATGGCGTGAGGTTTAGTGATTCTGTGCAAAGGTAATCATAACCAATTAACCAATTAGCTAATTAGCCAATTAGCTAATTAATCAATTACTGATTTGGCTAGAGGTAGTACCAAGGATTCCTCCTGGCAGCCTTCATATACTTCTTCATATTGATCCAAAAGGCAAGCACCATGTAGATGATGATTGGCGAACCTACGGTGAGCACCGAGGCATACATGAAATATTGGCGGATGCGGCTGGTGGCAATACCCATTCGGTTTCCAATGGCGGAACAAACCCCGAAGGCATTCCATTCTACCAGGTCCTTTAGGCGGTTCATACCTGCAAAAATAATGACTAATTAACTAATTAGCTAATTAGCTAATCAACTCATTAACCTTGGCTACTACTCTGTCCACCTCATCCCTCGTATTATGTTTGCTGAAGGAAAACCTCACGGTTACCATGTTGGGGTTGTTGTTGATCTCGCGGATTACGTGGGAGCCGACATCGGCGCCGCTGCTGCAGGCGCTGCCACCGGAGACACAGATATTGTTCATGTCCAGATTGAATAGGATCATCTCGGACTTCTCATTTTTTGGAAAAGCAACGCTGAGTACAGTGTACAGACATCGTCCTTCCTGGTCGCCGTTGAAGGCAATTCCAGGAA
>CBINHQ010000219.1:0-4627 GCA_966250475.1 uncultured Chitinophagaceae bacterium | reverse complement strand
ACCAGCCTTCAATCTCGCAGTTGCAGGATGTGGCCGATGTGAGCGATCCGCTGAATGTGAGAATAGGGAATCCCTCACTGAGCCAGGAGTTTACTCACAACCTCAGTCTTAGCTACAATACATTCAACATTCTCACCTTCCGCTACCTCGCGGCGAATGTTAGCTTCAGCACCACCAGTAACAGGATCGTCAATTCCATCGATACGATTAACAGGAATGTGCAATTGATCAGACCGGTAAACCTGGATGGGTATTACCGCGTGTTTTCCTTCCTCACTCTCGGCATTCCATTCAAGAGCCCGAAGTGGAGGGGATCGAGTTTAAATCTTTCTGCCAATGCGATCTATGAGCGGGATGTGAACCTTCTTTACAAGCAGGAGAACAAGGGAACAACGTTTAGTATCTCCCAGCGTGCAGGTATCAATCTATCTAAAGACAAATTCGACATTGGGGCGAATGCGGGCGTTTCGTATTTCAGAGTGAACTATTCGGTAAATGAGGAGCTGAACGAGGATTATTTCACGCAGAACTATTCTCTTGATGCCAGCTACAATCTTCCCTGGGATCTCATCTTTTCCACAGAGTTTGATCTTTATATCAGCACAGGAAGGGCGGAAGGATACAATCAGAGTGTACCTCTATGGAATGCCTCGCTCAGCAAGCAGTTGTTCAAGCGAAAGAATGGTGAGATTAGCTTCTCAGTAAACGATATCCTTAATCAGAATGAAAGCATTAACCGTACGATGGGCGAGAACTACATTCGCGATACGAGAAGCATGGTGTTGAGGAGATACTTCATGGTAAGCTTCCTGTTTTCCATTAACAGGATGGGAGGAAAGAATGTGAAGCAGCCCGAATTGCCGGCAATGATGCAACGTAACATCAGAGGTATCAGGGTGAACTAAAAAAAAGACGTTCCGGTTGGAACGTCTGGTATAATCAAGGGTTAGTAAGAAGCCGGTTATTTCCTTCTCGCAACATTACCCGCAGCGGGTGAAGTACCTGAAATAAAAACAGAGAGAATAGATTTCACTAAACGGAAAATGTTGAATGAAGGTTTGTAGTACGCATGATAGATCTTTGCTTCTTCATGGGCATGTACAATGTGCTTGTTTTTCATTTTCGGATTATTAGATAGAATTAAAACGGTAAATACCATTCTAAAAGTATGTATTAAAAGCAATATTTTATAATATTGCGCCCTGATACTGAACCATTAAATCCAAAACTAATGAACTGCTCCGTAAAAACACTTGCAGCAATTACTATCTCATTTCTTTTATCCTATTCCACTTTTTCTCAAGTACGACTCAAGTCCGCCGCATCCATATCAGCCGACGTTAAGAAGGTAGTGGAAGACTTTCCAAATAATCTTGCGAACCTTATCGGTGAAACGATCATTAACAATCCTCAGTCCACCGACTATCGTTGCAATTTTGAAGTGACGGGAGCGGAAGAATCAACCATCACAAGATATGCGTCTGGTAGCAAGCCGGTGATGAGCTGGCAGGCCGTGATGCTAACGACCGAAGACTTTGAAGTTGCGAAGAAAGAATTTCGCAGGCTTTTTACTCAATTGAACAGCCTGCCTATTGGAAGCTCCAGACTCAAGGGCAATTTCGAAGCTCCTTCGGAAGGCGCCGACTTTGCAAGCGTGGTGTTCACCTTCGTTCCCGCCGAAGAATGGCTCAAGAGGATACGCGTAGAGATCGTAATGGAAGCATTAATGATGGACTGGAAGGTGAAGGTGCTCGTATACGATCGCAGCCGTGAAGACAACGAACGCGGCCCGGTAGTAGAGTAGCATTAACCTTGTTTAACATTAATCCCAACCAAATTAACCCATTGACAAAGGGTGTAAGAATATTTTCGTAGCTCAATCAAGGCTATGCGAAAATTATTTCTTGCGCTTGTTATCGTATTCAGTGGTTATGCTTCCCTGGCCCAGCAGAATGGCCGCATAAAGGGAGAGGTTACGGACACCATCATTAATCAACCCGTAAGTTCAGCTACGGTTACCGTAGTGAATGCATCGGACTCATCGCTGGTTTCGTTTGGTATGACCAACAACCAGGGAAAGTTTGAGCTAAGCGGAATCCCCGATGGTAAATACAGGCTGCTGATCACGCATGTAAATTACCACAACAGGAATGTCTACTTCACCATTGAGAGTGGATCAAGGGACCAGGCCCTTGGTAAGATCAGGGTTGATGATAAGGCGAAGGTCTTGCAAGAGGTAGTAGTGAAAAACGAGGCCCCACCGGTGACGATGGTGGGCGATACCATTCAGTACAATGCAGGTTCGTTCAAAGTGCAGCCCAATGCAAGCGTAGAGCAATTGCTGAAGAAGCTTCCTGGAATAAAGGTGGAGAACGATGGCACGGTAAAGGCTCAGGGGGAAAAGGTGAACAGGGTATTGGTAGATGGAAAGGAGTTTTTTGGCAACGATCCCAAGATTGCAACGAAGAATCTTCCTGCGGATGCGGTGGACAAGGTTCAGGTGTTTGATAAGCAAAGCGACCAGGCCCAACTGACCGGATTCGAAGATGGAAACTATGAACGTACGATAAACCTGAAGCTAAAGGAAGATAAGAAGAAGGGAGCGTTTGGGAAGATTACTGCCGGTGGAGGTACAGATGGCAGATATGAAGGGAAGTTCAATGTAAATTCCTTCAAAGGTGCGAGGCAACTCTCAGCCATTGGAATGGCGAACAATACCAACGCGGAAGGATTTTCGTTCATGGACATTCTCAACTTCACCGGTGCGCTTGCGGGAATGCAGGGTGGAGGTTCGTTTAACATCAATCTTTCTCCTGAGGAAATGGGAGCATTTGGAATGATGAATAACAAGACCGGAATCAACACCGCATTAGGCTCGGGCATCAACTACAACAACATCATCGGAAAGAAGATCGACCTTCAGAGCAACTTCTTCTACAACAGGCTCAGCCCCGAGGTACATAGAAATGTGAGCAGGCAGAATTTCCTCCCGGGAACAATCAATTACTACGACCAGGATTCTTACTCGAAGAATACCAACAATACCCAACGGCTTAACCTGAATCTGCTTTACCAGATTGATTCAATGCATTCGATCAGGATAAAGCCTTCTCTCAGTTATCAGTCGTCCGAATATCGGGCCAATTCAACCTATCGGACTCTTTCCGAAAGCAAGTCGATGATCAACGACGGAATGAGCAACACCATTGGCGAGAGCGATGGGTTCAATTTTAAAAACGATTTCATCTTCCGCAAAAAATTTGCAAAGAAGGGAAGGACAATTTCTGCGTCACTTCAAAATAATATCAACAGGACGGATGGTTCAGGAAACTTGTATTCGATCACCAACTTCTATGGGCCATCGGGTGTGAACAGGGATACCATTAACCAGGCGTTCAGAACGAATTCAGACCTCGATGGATACAATGCAAGGTTGGTATATACCGAACCCGTGCTGAAGAGATCTCTTCTGGAATTGAGCCTGGGCAGGTCAAATACGAAGAACAGTTCGGAGCGAATTACTAACGACTTCAACTCGATATCCCAGAAATTCGATGTGCTGAATGAGACGCAAAGCAGCGACTTCCTGAACACTTACGGATACACCAACGCCGGAATAAGGATGCGAACGCAAAAGAGGAAGTACAATTATTCCTTTGGGCTTACCTGGCAGAAGGCGGAACTGGAGGGAAAGATCATCAGCGGATTGAAAGATTCGGTGATTGGCAGGTCGTTCACCAACCTGTTGCCGAATGCAAGCTTTAATTATAATTTCTCGAGGTTCCGCAGGATGTCGCTCAACTACAGTACGTATACAAACCAGCCTTCCGTATCCCAATTGCAGCCTGTGGCTGATGTGTCGAATCGACTCAACATTCGAGAAGGTAATCCGGCGTTGAAACAGGAGTACACTCATGCGTTGAGGGGAAACCTCAATCTCGTGAGTCCATATAGGAACAAGAACTTCTTCTTGTTTTTCAACTTCCAGACCGTCTCTAACAAGATCGTAAACTATGATTCGATTGATTTGGCAACTGGTGTCAGGTACACAAGGCCGGTGAATGTGGACGGTGTGTACAACCTGAATGGAAACGCAAGCTATAGCGTGCCGGTTCGTTTTCTCAAGGGAACTTTCGAAGTCTCTTCAAGATCAACTTTCTCCAGGGGCAGGCAGTTTGTGAATGGACTCGAGAATACGATCAACACATGGACTCTCGGACCTGAAGTAAGGCTTGACATGAATCCTCATGACAAGATCAACATTGGTGCGGGAGTGAGAGTGGATTATACAAAGACGAAGTACTCCTTGGTGTCGGCGTTGAACACAAATTATCTGGCCCAGGAGTATTCGATCTCAGTTGACTGGGAACTGCCTGCGAAATTCTATTTTTCTTCAGGCTTCACTTACCTGATCAACAGTATGCGTGCGGAAGGGTATAATGCGGATATTCCTCTTTGGAATGCGAGCATCAGCAAGCAATTCCTCAAGTTCAATCGCGGAGAAATCAAGCTAAGCGTTTCTGATATGCTCAATCAAAACCTGGGCATTACAAGGAATACGAATCAGAACTACATAGAGGATGTGCGGGTAAACAACATCAGACGTTTCGCGCTGCTGAGCTTTACC
>CBINHQ010000218.1:0-4633 GCA_966250475.1 uncultured Chitinophagaceae bacterium | reverse complement strand
ATCCTGATCATGGCAGTATTCACGCTGTACCTGCACTCGATGAACGCGCATCGTGCGAACTCGTGGTTCAAACGGTTGCAGCTCGTTTCATCGGCAATCTTCAGTATCGGACATGGAGGCAACGACGCACAGAAGGTAATGGGTATCATCATGGCTGCGTTGATTGCACATGATCCCACGAATTACAGCCTAGATCATATGGTGTGGTGGGTGCCACTTGCTTGTTATGCGGCAATTGCACTGGGTACAATGAGTGGAGGATGGAAGATTGTGAAGACGATGGGCACGCGTATCACGAAGGTTACACCGTTCGAAGGCGTTGCTGCGGAAACGGCGGGCGCTCTCACATTGTTCATTACTGAAGCGTTGAAGATTCCTGTGAGCACCACGCATACCATCACTGGAGCGATAATGGGCGTGGGCGCTACGAAGAGATTATCAGCAGTAAGATGGGGTGTAACGATCAATCTCATTTGGGCATGGATTCTCACAATACCTGTGAGCGCAGTTCTTTCCGCATTAGTATTCTACGCGGTGAGATTTCTTTTCCCCTGATTCTCCTAATTGAAAAAAAAGCCTGATTTTTACCATATAACTATGGCAAAGATTCTTGTTACAGGAGGTTGCGGATTCATCGGTTCGCATACGATCGTTGACCTGATCGAAAATGGCTATGAAGTTATCTCGGTCGATAATAACTCAAGGTCAATTCCCGCAATCTTCGAAGGCGTTGAAAAAATCACTGGCAAGAAGATCAAGAATTACAAAGTCGACCTCTGCAGTTTCGATGATACTTTCGCGATCTTCCAGGAGAATGAGAACATCGAAGGCATCATTCACTTCGCTGCTTACAAAGCCGTGGGTGAATCTGTAGAGAAGCCGCTGCTTTATTTTGAAAATAATCTCAACTCCCTCATCAACCTGCTGAAGTGTACGCAGGAATTCGAGATACCATATTTTGTCTTTTCATCTTCCTGCACGGTCTATGGCAATCCTGATTCCATTCCGGTAACGGAACAGACACCCCCGAAACCCGCGGAATCCCCGTACGGCCTCACCAAGCAAATGGGTGAGCAGATGATCACAGAATTCGCGCGCACCACCAAGACAGAATGCATTCTTCTTAGATACTTCAATCCCGTGGGAGCACATCCTTCCATCGAAATTGGTGAGATTCCCATTGGCAAGCCACAGAATCTTGTTCCTGCTATCACGCAAACGGCAATAGGTAAGCTGAGCAAGATGACAGTCTTCGGCAACGACTACGACACCCGCGATGGTTCTTGCATTCGCGATTTCATTCATGTGAGCGACATCGCACACGCGCATACACTTGCTATCGATCTTCTTCGCAAACCTCATGCTGCAAAGCCGGTGAGGATATACAACCTCGGCACGGGCAATGGCGTGACCGTGCTGGAAGCAATCAAATCTTTCGAGAAAGTCAGTGGCACTAAACTCAACTACGAAATCGGCGCCCGCAGACCGGGAGACGTGATCGCCATCTACGCAAATAACGACCTCGCCAAAAAAGAACTGGGCTGGAATCCCAAATTCAACCTCGACCAAATGATGGAGACAGCCTGGAAATGGGAGAAGAGACTGAAGGCGGATGATGCGATTTTTGGTGGGAAACCCGCCGAATTAAATTAGTCAATTAGGTAATTTGAAAGTTTGAAAATGAAGAGAACCCTAAAGTGCAGGACTCTCCACATTTTCAATCTTTCAAATTTTCAAATTCCTACATTTGCTGCTTAATTCCCTATTATGTTAAAAGACATTCTTTCTACAGGTAATAAAGACACACGAAGCGGTTTTGGCGATGGCATCGTAGAGGCGGCAAGGGAAAATCCCAACATCGTGGCGCTAACGGCTGACCTTGCAGGATCACTCAAATTAAATCAATTCATTAAAGAATTTCCTGAAAGATTCTTTCAGTGCGGTATCGCCGAAGCTAACATGATGGGAATTGCGGCTGGTCTTACCATCGGCGGAAAAATACCCTTCACTACAACGTTCGCAAACTTCTCCACAGGTCGCGTGTACGACCAGATTCGCCAAAGCATCGCCTACAGCGGAAAGAATGTAAAGATCTGCGCCTCACACGCCGGCGTCACACTCGGTGAAGATGGCGCAACACACCAGATACTCGAAGACATCGGCCTCATGAAAATGCTTCCCGGCATGACCGTGATCGTTCCCTGCGATTACACACAGACCAAGGCCGCTACTAAGGCTGTCGCGAAATACGATGGCCCTGTTTATTTGCGGTTCGGTCGCCCCTCCTGGCCCATCTTCACAAAAGAAGAAGACTTCCAGATCGGCAAAGCACAGATTTTCTCCGAAGGAACAGATGTGACAATCTTCGCTTGTGGCCACCTCGTATGGAATGCTATACAGGCCGGCGCCGCGCTGCAGGAAAAAGGAATCAGCGTAGAAGTGATCAACATTCACACCATCAAACCCCTCGACGAAGAGGCTGTCCTTCGTTCGATACGCAAGACTAAATGCGCTGTTACTGCAGAAGAGCATAACGTTATCGGCGGACTTGGAGATACGATTGCGCAATGTGCTGCAAAACATTTTCCGATTCCGATTGAGTATATCGGCACGCAGGATACGTTTGGAGAGAGTGGTACGCCGAAGGAGTTGTTGAAGAAGTATAAATTAGATGTGATGGATATAGTTGGTGCAGCGGAGAAGGTTATTTCAAGAAAGAATTAGCTAATTAATTAATTAACTAATTAAATGAGTGATTCCGAACTCCTTCAACAATTCCGCGAACCCTCCACGAAGGAGTCGGCCTACACCACGCTCATCCGCAAATACCAGGAACGACTCTACTGGCATATTCGCCGAATGGTTGTTGACCACGAAGACGCCAACGATGTCTTGCAAAACGTCTTCATCCGCGTATGGAAGGGTTTGGAAAATTTTCGCGAAGACAGCCAACTCTACACCTGGCTCTATCGCATTGCCACAAACGAAAGCCTGACTTTCCTGGAGCAACAGAAAAAGAGGACAGCAATCAGCCTGAGTGAAGTGGAAGCCGGACTGAGCAATAAGGTCAGGGCCGATGAGAACTTCGATGCGAATAAACTGGAATGGAAACTCCAACTTGCTATCCAGCAACTCCCTGAAAAGCAGCGACTTGTTTTCAACCTCAGGTATTACGATGAAATGCCATACGAGGAAATGAGCAGGGTGCTTGAAACCAGCGAGGGTGCCCTCAAGGCCAGCTACCATCACGCCGTAAAAAAAATCGAAGAATATATCCTCAATCATTAAACTTCCGGGCCCTGGAGCTGTCTCATATTATGGTCTTTTAAGATTGAAAGCCAGGCAATGAGCAATGAAAAGGAATGAAAACATATCGATTGAACTAAAGGAACTGGGAAGCAGTCTCCCGGAATCGGCTGAGAATGTTTATGCAGTTCCCGAAGGCTATTTCGACAAACTCCCGGCAAGAATACTCGAAAGGATTAAGGCTGATGAGGAGTTGAGCACGCTTTCTCCACTGTTGCAGGGACTATCGAGAAGAATGGATTATTCGCTACCGGAGGGATACTTCGAGCAGCTTACTCCCGATACCGAAAAGGTTTCTGATTCGCAATCAGCCTCCGAAGAGATTACCGAACTATCGCCCCTGCTCAACAGCATCGATCGCAGAACTCCTTACGCTGTTCCCGAAGGTTATTTCGAGAATCTCGCCGTTATTCCTGATACACCAGCAAAGGTGGTTTCTATTACGCGCAAGAGTTGGTTCCGTTATGCAACTGCTGCTGTAGTAACCGGACTCATCGTCACCATTGGATTTTTGATTTTCAATCGCAACGAAGTTGATCCCGATGTGAAGCCTTTTGCATGGGTTGAAAAAGAGTTTAAGAAAGTTAGCACCGATGAGATCGATGCGTTTGTTGATCTGGTCGATAACTCAACCCTCACCGTATCGAATAGCGCTACTCCGGTTGAGGTCAGCAAACTGTTGAACGAGGTTACGCCCGAAGAGATCGAGGCCTTCCTCGACGATACTGGCATCGACTTTGAATCTGATGATATTTTGAATTAACGATAACGAACCGTAATGAAAAGATTTTTACTCATATTGTTATTCTCAATCACCTCCACCACCATTCTGTTTGCGCAGGATGGAGATGATGAAGGCAGTGACAAGATCCGTAACAGGATGACTGAATTTATTCAGAAGCGCCTCGACCTTACTAAGGAAGAGTCGGCGAAATTCACCCCCATCTTCCATAGATATTTCAAAGACTGGCGACAGACATTAAAGGACAATAGGGAAAAGCGCGACAGGCTGGAACTCCAGCACAAAGTCGTCGAACTCCGCCTGAAATACAGGGAGGAATTCAGAGCCGCCATCGGCGAACGTAAGGGCGACAGAGTATTTCAACAACAGGATATTTTCATAAAGGAATTGGCGGAGTATAGGAAGAATAGGAGGAGAAGGAGATAGTTGGGCAATTAATAATTTGAAAATTTGAAAATGATGGCTAGATAAAATCTAACGCCAATTTCGGCGCACAAAGGTTCCCTCTCTCATCTCTCATCTCTCATCAATATCAAAACCAACCAAATGAAACAATTTCTCCTTTCAATCTTAGCCCTCTCCCTT
>CBINHQ010000217.1:0-4639 GCA_966250475.1 uncultured Chitinophagaceae bacterium | reverse complement strand
ATCAGCCATGGCACGAGTGATGCATTCTCCACGGGATCCCATGCCCAGTAACCGCCGAAGGTCAGGGATTCGTATGCCCATGCGGCACCCATCATGATTCCAATTCCTAATGCTGCTGCGGAGAACAATGCCCATGGCAATGCGGGCTTCGTCCATTCGGTATGATTGCGCGTCCAGAGTCCCGCAATCGCGAATGCAAAAGGTATAAGCGTTGACGCGAAACCAAGGAAGAGTACGGGCGGGTGAATCACCATCCAATAGTTCTGCAGCAATGGATTCAAATCATTTCCATCGGTGATGGAAAGCATATAGTCCGGACGCAGCGGCTGGTTCACATCAAAATTGATATGCAGCCCCGGCGCATTGTCAAGCACTCCCGAGTCGCGAAGAAGAATGAACGGGTTGGAGCCAATGTTTACATCGAATACATAGATACCCGCGATCATGGTTGCGAGGCAGAATTGCGCGAAACTCACCACCGTCATTACGGGTGCTTCCCATTTCTTCGCGGTCTTGATCACAACGAGTCCGAGCACGCAATGCCAAACGCTCCACAACAAGAAGCTGCCTTCCTGTCCTTCCCAGAAACAACTCAACAGGTATTTGAATTCGAGTGAACGGCTGCTGTGCTGCCACGCGTATTTGTATTCGAATAGGTGATTGCGGATGATGTAGAAGAGAATGCCAAAAACGGCAAAGACAGAAATTGTCTCAATGATGAAGGCATACCTTGCCAGCCTTTTCCAGTAATTGCCTTCAATTAATTCTTTCTGCCTCGTCGCCTTGAAGTAGGCAAAGGTGGCCACCAGCGATGCAACGATTGACAATACAATAAAGAGATGTCCAAGTTGACCGGGTAGGAGGTGCTCTCCGATGTAATCCATTCCTCTTTAATATTTATCCTGGCTCTGTGCAGGAGGTGCAGAAATAGGGGCTTGTGTGGTCGATTCCACATTTTTCTGTGCAGCCTTCATATCATCCTTATACTTCGAAGGACATTTGGTCTGAATATTCTTGCAGTAGAAAGTTCCGTTCTCGTACTTGCCTTTCAAGACGAGACGCTCGCTGATCTCGACGTTCTCGGGCTTGGGATTCTTGTAAACCACCCTTACTTTCTTTCCGAGAGTATCCACAGCAGTAAAGCTTAGGTAATTCGGATCCTTGATCGCGTCATATTCCAGGGGTTCGGTCTTATCCCACCTGGCCATCAGGTGTACGAACTTGCCGGGTTTTGCAATGGCAGTCTCCACTGTATCATAAGTGGTGGCAGTTTGCAGGAAACTAATCAGCACGGCGATCGCGGCGGCTATGAATACGAGAAGTATGATGTGAATTTTCTTCATTGCTACAGGGCTAAAAGGATGATTCGTTTGCGCTGCAAAATTACGTCAAAAACAAGATAGAACAGCTTTTGAGTGGAAATGTTCGATACATTATGAATTAATTAATTAGCTAATTAGCCAATTAGTTAATGTGACCTCAAAAATGAAAAAACTATATTTGCGGCCATAACGACAAAAACTGCATATGATATTTGAACTGAACGAGGAGCAATTAATGATCCAGCAGGCCGCCCGTGATTTTGCACAGAACGACTGCCTGCCCGGAGTCATCGAACGCGACGAACAACAAAAATTTCCATACGACCAGGTGATGAAGCTGGCCGATCTCGGTTTCCTGGGCATGATGGTCGACCCTAAATACGGCGGCGCCGGAATGGACACGATCAGCTATGTTTTAGCAATGGAAGAGATCAGCAAGGTTGATGCGAGCGTGAGCGTGGTAATGAGCGTTAACAACAGCCTCGTTTGTTATGGATTGCAGGAATACGGCACTGAAGAACAAAAGCAGAAATATCTTCACCCCCTTGCGCAAGGCAAGAAGGATGGCAAACTCTATATCGGCGCGTTTATGCTCTCAGAACCTGAGGCAGGAAGCGACGCCACTTCTCAACGTACCACCGCCGAAGACAAAGGCGATTATTATCTCTTGAACGGAACAAAGAACTGGATCACCAATGGAGGCACAGCCTCGGTTTACCTCGTGATGGCGCAGACCGATCCTTCAAAAGGCTCCAAAGGCATCAACACACTCATCGTGGAGAAGGACTGGCCTGGAGTTGTTGTCGCAGCTAAGGAAAACAAGCTCGGCATCCGCGGCAGCGACACTCACACGGTAATGTTCAATGATGTGAAGGTTCCCAAGGAAAACAGAATCGGACCTGATGGCTTCGGTTTCAAATTTGCGATGAAGACACTGGCCGGCGGAAGAATCGGAATCGCATCGCAGGCTCTCGGTATTGCCAGCGGCGCATACGAACTGGCAAAGGCTTATTCAAAAACCAGGAAGGCCTTCGGCACTGAGATCATGAATCACCAGATCATCGCGTTCAAATTAGCCGACATGGCTACGCGAATCGAGGCTTCCCGCCTTCTCTGTCTCAAGGCTGCATGGGAAAAGGACAACGGACGTGATTACGGTCTCAGTTCATCAATGGCGAAAGTCTATTCATCCGAAACAGCTATGTGGACAGCAACGGAAGCCGTGCAGATTCACGGAGGATATGGTTTCGTGAAGGAATACCATGTGGAAAGGCTGATGCGCGACGCGAAGATCACGCAGATCTATGAAGGAACGAGCGAAGTGCAAAGGATCGTGATCTCCCGCTCAATTCTCAAATAAGCCGCAGTGTCCTTCGCGTCCAAAAATTGTATTTGAATTGGTCGATAAGGAAAGATATAAATCGATAGCAGAGCAACTCTCCGGAAGAAAGGTTGCCCTGGTCGCCGTCTCGAAGACGAAACCCATTGAGGACATTCTTGAATTGTATGAACTCGGCCACCGCGACTTCGGCGAGAACTATGTGCAGGAACTCCTGCAGAAGCAAGCACAATTACCAGAAGACATACGCTGGCATTTCATTGGACACCTTCAATCTAATAAAGTAAAACAGATCGCGCCCTTCGTTCACCTCATTCATGGTGTCGACAGCCTGAAACTCCTGAAGGAAATAGACAAGCAAGCGCGAAAACTTGAACGAGTCATCGATTGCCTGCTTCAGGTTCATATTGCAATGGAAGAATCGAAGTTTGGCCTTGATGAAGAAGAACTGAATTCCATCCTCGGAGAGAAGTTTGAGAATGTGCGAGTGCTCGGGTTAATGGGGATGGCCTCCTTCACCGAAGACATGGACACAGTAAGGGCTGAATTCAGTTTTTTAAAATCACTCTTCGATAAACATGCACAAAAACAAAACTGGACAACCCTTTCCATGGGCATGAGCGGGGACTACGAGATCGCCATCGAGACAGGCAGCACCATGGTCCGCATCGGAAGCCTCCTGTTTGGTAAACGACCAGTTAATAATTAATTAATTAGCTAATTAACCAATTAGTTAATTAATTGATAGTCTCCTCCAGCCATCTAAAGAATTCCCTCTGCCACACAATGGCATTTTGCGCGCTTAGCACCCAGTGATTTTCTTCGGGCAGATACAGCAACCTGCTCTTTATGTTTTGCAATTGCGCTGCCTGGAAGGCCTGTAGTCCCTGTTCGATGGGAACGCGGTAATCTCTTCCTCCCTGCACAATCATAATTGGACGGTCCCATTTGTCCACGAAATTGATTGGATTCTGTTTGTTGTATGATCGCTGCGCGGCTGAGTTCTTCCTCTCCCAGTATGGTCCGCCCCAATCCCAATTCACGAACCAGAGTTCTTCGGTAGTTCCATACATGCTGCGCATGTCGAAGATTCCATCGTGTGAAATGAATGTCTTGAAGCGATTGTTGTGCATTCCTGCGAGCATGAACACAGAGTAGCCACCGTAGCTTGCGCCGACTGCTCCCATTCTGTCACGATCAACGAATTTCTCGCGGCTCACTGCGTCAATGGCAGAAAGATAATCCTTCATTACCTGGCCACCATGGTCCTTGCTGATCTGTTCATTCCATTTTGTACCGTGACCGGGCATACCTCTTCTGTTCGGGGCAACGATGATGTATCCCTTCGAAGCCATCAATTGAAGATTCCAACGGAAAGAATAGAATTGCGTGAGCGGAGATTGTGGTCCTCCCTGGCAATATAGAAGGGTGGGATATTTCTTTGAAGGATCAAAGTCCGGAGGGTAGATCACCCAAACAAGCATCTGCTTTTTGTCGGTAGTAGATACCCACCTGCGTTCAGTCTTCACCATTCCAATCGTTTCATAGATGGCGTCGTTTACGTAAGTGAGCTTACGCATGTTGCCGGTTTCCGAATCAACTGAATACAATTCGGCTGCATGGTTGAAGTCGGTGCGTGAAACGATGATGTTCTTCCCCGATTGACCAACGATGCCATTCACATCAAAGTCACCACGAGTAATCTGCCTGATTTGCGGAACCTTTTTTGTTACTCCGATGTAGTCCACTTCGAACAATTGTATTGTTCCGTTAATAGGTGCGTTGAAATAGAGTCTTCGTCCATCGGCAGACCAAATGAAACTGAGCACGTGGATGTCATCGCGGTGCGCTGTAAGATTCACCTTACCCATGCCTGTAGAGGCAATGATGTCCTGCTTGTCGGATTCGTATCCGTCGCGTTTCATGCTGAGCCAGGCCAGTGTGCCTTCGCTGCTGTAGGCTGGATTGATGTCGTATC
>CBINHQ010000216.1:0-4653 GCA_966250475.1 uncultured Chitinophagaceae bacterium | reverse complement strand
ATCCCTCATCCCTCATCTCTTAACCTTAATACACTCATCATATTAATCCCTAGCTTTGAACACAAATAGACCTAATACCATGACCAAAATTGAGGAAGAGAAAAATGGACTGACGCTTAAGAAGATATTTCGCTATTTCTTCCAGGGAATGATCATTCTCGCGCCGATCGGTATTACTGCCTGGGTGCTTTACTGGTTATTTGAAAAGGTTGATGGCATACTGAGACCGTACGTCAACATTCCCGGGCTGGGCTTCGTGATTCTTCTCGTGTTTGTGATACTCGTGGGATGGGTGAGTTCTAACTTCCTCATGGGTAGTGCCATCAATTTCTTCGATCACATCATGCAACGCACGCCGGTGATCAAGTTCATCTATACTTCAACTAAAGATTTCTTCGAGGCATTCGCGGGTGATAAGAAGCGATTCAACAAGGCTGTGCTAGCATCAGTGTTTGCGGAGGACATATGGATCGTCGGATTTTTGACGGATGAGGAAATGACGAAGTTCGAACTCGGAGCCGAGGCCGTCGCGGTCTATGTGCCGCAGGCATACAATTTTGCAGGACAACTCTACATTCTTCCCCGCCATCGAATACGAAAGATCGATAACATCACTTCCGGCGAAGCCATGAAGTATGCCGTCACCGGCGGTGTGGTTGACCTCGATGCCGAACGGTCGAGACGCCCTGAAGAGTAAAGTATCGACATATTTCCAGGACCTGGACTGCACCAATTTCAAACTTGGAAACCTGGAAGTCATGAGAACGTTCATTCTCCTTATTACATTGTTGCTCGCTGCAACTCAGCCCCTCTATTGCTGGGGATTCTACGGGCACAGGCAGATTAACTATTACGCCATATTCCTGTTACCGCCGGAGATGATGGTATTGTATAAACCAAATGTCGCATTCTTAGTGGAGCATGCGGTAGATCCGGACAAGCGCAGGTATGCTGTGAAGGAGGAAGGGCCGAGGCATTATATAGATATGGATAAGTATGGCATTTATCCATTCGAAGGATTACCGAGAAGATGGAATGATGCAAAGGAAAAGTTCACGGAAGACAGCCTGAATAAACACGGGATCGTTCCATGGTGGATTCAAACAATGTTGGGTCGACTCACTCATGCATTTAAAGAAAAGGACCATGCGAGAATATTAAAGTACTCTGCTGAGCTCGGGCACTACATTGCCGATTCACATGTGCCGCTGCATGCATGCAGCAATCACAATGGGCAGTTTACTGGTCAACGCGGCATCCATGGTTTTTGGGAAAGCAGGATACCAGAGTTGCTGGCAGAAAAGGAATGGGATTTCTTCATCGGCAAGGCCGAATACATCAGCGCTCCTTTAGACTTTGCCTGGGACCGCGTGCTTGAAAGTGCTGCGGCCTCCGATTCTGTGCTTAAGTTCGAGAAGGCGCTTTCCAATTCATTCCCTCCTGATCAGAAATATTCATTCGAGAACAGAAATGGAATTCTCACGAGACAATATTCCACAAATTATACGAGGCGATACAACGAAATGCTCAACGGAATGGTCGAACGAAGGATGCGACAATCAATCTATGCCGTGGCTTCGTTTTGGTACACCGCCTGGGTGAATGCAGGTCAGCCCGATCTTACAAAACTTACTAACACTCGTTTCTCTCCAGAAGATGAGAAAGAGTTTGAAAGCCTGAATGCAGCCTGGATCAAGGGCGGAAGCGGTGAACACTGAGCTCATGGCTGGTCAATCTACTTGATCAGCGGTAAAATTTCTTGATGGAAACTTTGGTAACGATAAAAGTTTCCATAGTTTTGTTCCCCCATTATGGTTATTGATGTTAAACAAAGGATACTGCTAAAGGCGAAGGCGTTGTTCATGCAGTATGGCATCCGTTCGGTTTCGATGGATGACATTGCGAACAACCTGGGCATGTCGAAGAAGACCCTTTACCAGTATTATACTGACAAGGATGAGTTGGTGGATGCGGTGGTTGAGCATCACATTACGGATATACAGGAAGACTGTACTACGTGTAAGAAAGAAGCGCATGATGCCATTCACGAGATATTCATCACGATGGAGAAAATCACTGATGAGTTCAACAACATGAATCCAATGCTGCTTTACGACCTGGAGAAATTCCATTTCCGTTCGTATCAGCGATTCAGGCAGTACAAGGATAAGTTTCTTGCAAAGGTGCTTACTGATAATATCGAATGGGGAATGAAGGACCAGCTTTACCGGGATGATCTGAATATAGAAGTGATGGTGAAGTTCAGGTTGGAGTCGATGATGGTTCCTTTCAACATCTCCATCTTCTCGCCGGGTAAGTATAAGCTTGCCGAATTATCCGAAGCGATCATTGAGCATTACATATACGGCCTGTCAACCATCAAGGGGCATAAGTTAATTCAGAAATACAAACAACAAAGACAAAAAAAGAAGCAAAATGAAGAATGAAGGAATAAAGGCCGGGTTATTGTCGCTGGTCTTGTTACCCGCCATGGTGTTTGCTCAGCAGCCTGACACTACCAGGCAGCGCCATGAGATGTCGGTGCAGCAGGC
The DNA here is from genome assembly GCA_966250475.1 of uncultured Chitinophagaceae bacterium. Classification (GTDB taxonomy): domain Bacteria; phylum Bacteroidota; class Bacteroidia; order Chitinophagales; family Chitinophagaceae; genus CBINHQ01. Next base: position 2,101 of record CBINHQ010000216.1, on the reverse strand, counting down.
GATTGACTACGCGATGAAGAATAACCTCGAGGTGAAGAATGCCCTGCTTGATGTGCAATACCAGGAGCAGGTTAATCGCGAGGTGACATCAAGAGCCTATCCCCAGATAAACGCAAACCTGGGAACTACTTACAATCCTAATGTGGCTACTCAGGTGATTCCAAACTTCATCTCTCCCGCAACCTACCAGGTGCTGATCGATGAAGGGGTGCAAAGTGGAAGTGGAAATCCCATTACCATGCCTGCTGATTTTGGAATGATTGCCGCGCAGTTTGGAACGAAGTATAGCGCAAACGCGGGTGTGAGCCTGAACCAGATCTTATTCGACGGGCAGGTGTTCGTAGGACTGCAAGCGAGAAGCACTACGCTCGATTGGAAGAAGAAGGCAGTGGAGATCACTGAGGAAGAAATTCGAGCGAACATCTACAAGATATATTATCAGCTCGTGGCGGGTAAGACGCAGGTCGAATTATTGGATTCGAACATCAGCCGCTTCCGCGATCTGTTACGCGATACGAGAATCATCTACGAGAATGGATTCAGAGAATCGCTCGATGTGGACAGGGTAAACGTGCAGCTCACGAATCTCATCACACAGCGCAACAAAGTGGTGAACAACATCTCGAATGGATATTACGGATTGAAGGTATTGATGGGAATGCCGGTTCATGATGAACTGGTGCTTACCGATACAATCAGCGATGACAATATTCGCGATGGAATCCTCGAGAACCTCGAGTATGAATATTCCGACAGGAAGGAATTCCAGTACGCAGAATTGGGAAAGAAGCTGAACGAATACAACATCAAGCGCTACAAGCTTAGCCAGATTCCAACCGTTTCGCTTAACGGACAGTATGCGAAGAATGCGCAGCGCAACGAGTGGAATTTCTTCGGCAAAGGGGAGTGGTTCACCATTTCATCTGTCAGCCTCAATGTGAGCATTCCGATCTTCAATGGTTTCTTCACCAGATCGAAGATTGAGCAGGCGAGGATTCAATTAAGGCAAACAGAGAACCAGATCGAGGCGCTCAAGTTGAACATCGACAGAGAAGTTGAATCTTCGAAGAACACGTTCAGCGCAGCAATTCTTGAAATGGACGCGCAAAAGAAGAACATGGAGCTTGCAACGAGAGTGTATGAGCAGACCAAAGTGAAGTACGAGATGGGAACGGGGTCACAGACGGAGATCAACACTGCGCAGGTTGACCTGCAGGCTGCACAATCAAATTATGTTAATGCCCTTTACGATGCTATCATCGCGAGAATTGATTTCTTAAAGGCAACAGGAAAATTATAAAACCAACGCTAAAAAGTAATAAAACAAAGGATATGAAAGTCATTAATAATATAGCTCTCGTCGCAGGCCTCGCCGTTGTGCTGGCAGCATGCAGTGGAAATGCGGCAAAGGACGCGAAAGGTGATCTCAGCAACAAGAAGGCTGCATTGGCTAAACTGAAGAAGGAAAAATCAGAACTAGATTCAAAGATTCGCACACTCGAGTCAGAGATCGCTGAGGCGGATCCTAACTCAACTGGTACGCAGCGATTGGTTTCAATTGCTACAGTTGATAGTGGAGCGTTCACTCACTTCATTGACCTGCAGGGTAAGGTAGATGCGGAAAATGTTGCTTACGTTTCTCCTCGTGGACAGGGTGGTACCGTTAAGGCGGTGTACGTAACCGAAGGAAAGGTTGTAAGCAAAGGTCAGCCCATTCTCAAACTGGATGATGCGCTTGCAAGACAACAACTCGCAGCCGCGCAGCAGCAAATTGCCGGGTTGGAATCGCAGGCGAAACTCGCACAGACAGTATACGAGCGTCAGCAGAATCTATGGAAGCAGAACATTGGCTCCGAAGTACAGGTACTTGAGGCGAAGACACGAGCAGAGAGCGCGGCCAGTCAGTTGAGCGCGGCAAAGGCAAACGTACGCCTGGCAGAAGAGCAGGTGGCGCAGACAACTGTTACTGCCGAGATCTCCGGTACAATCGACCTCGTAAACGTGAAGGTTGGTGAATTCTTTTCTCCTGCTTCAGCGGCAAATCCAAACTCCGGAATCAGGATCGTGAATACCGGCAATCTGAAGGTGCGTGTATCTGTTC
>CBINHQ010000215.1:0-4657 GCA_966250475.1 uncultured Chitinophagaceae bacterium | reverse complement strand
GTCTACGGTAAACGGTCAACGGTCAACGGTATGCGGTATGCGGTATGCGGTAAGCGTTCAACGCATAAATATCCAAAAAGAATAGGTCGCCAATCTGGCGACCTATTTCCGCTAAGCAGTTAGTGAGGCGGATAACAAAACCAACTATTTACGACAAAGTTTGGAATCAGGGTAATAATTAAAAACAGGTGACCCTAATGAAACTAAGACATCGCATGATCTGGAATTGCTGCACGGCGGGAAAGAAAATCAAAAAAAAATTGCGGCCCGGGGGGCCGCAATTCTGTTGACATTAGGATAAACGTTAATGGTTTGGCTTAATTTATTAATTGTCAGGCCTTCTTTAATTGCCCCATCCACACTCTCTTACCCTGCAGCCTCCTCGTAAGGAACATTATTCCGACAAAGATGAAGAAGAATGGTCCGAGGAATCCAAGCAGTGCGATGAACCTGGTGCCATAGAATCTTTCCATCGGCCTCCTCAGCCTTTCCGCGATCAGGTACATGCTCGGTACCATCACAAGAGTTAAGAAAAATGCGAATATGAGTCCGAAGATCAGTGTCCAGCTCAGCGGACCCCAAAACACTACGCTATCCCCGCCAAAGAAAATGTTCGGGTCAAGGTGCGTGAACAGTCCCTGGAAGTCGATGTTAAAGCCAACGGCAAGCGGGAACAAGCCGAGCATCGTAGCCACAGCCGTAAGAAGAACCGGAATGATCCTGATCTTACCAGCCTGGATTGCAGCTTCTCTTGTGCGATAGCCTCGCATGCGAAGTTCATCCGTAAACTCGATTAGCAGGATACCGTTCTTGATCACAATACCCGCGAGACCCACAATACCAACACCAAGCATGATCGTGGCGATGGTCATTCCCGTAATCGCATATCCAATGAACACACCAATCACTGAGAAGAATATCTCCGTAATTACGATGAATGGCTTACTCATGCTGTTGAATTGAAGCACGAGGATCAGGAAGATAATACCAAGCGCGATGATGAGTGCATTGAAGAGGAATTGCTGTGTCTCCGCTTCCTGCTCACTCTGACCGCTCAACCGGATGGTGACATCCGAAGGAATGCTGACCCTGCTACGGAAGTCATCGATTTTCGTCTGCAACTCCTTGTTGATGCCGGCAACCATCGTCTGATCTAGCACATTGCTCTGCAACTGGATTGTGCGTCGCACATTCTTTCTCTTCACTCCACCAGTTGTGTTGGTAAACTCTACATGAGCAACCGAGCTGATCGGAATCGATTTCACCAACATGGTGTTCATGTCCATGAATGTGATGTGCAGATTCATCAGGTCGTTGATATTATTTCTCTGCATATCGCTGTACCTGAGCTGGATCTTATATTCATCTTCACCATCCTTTATCTTGCTCACTTCCTTTCCAAAGAGGGCTGTACGAATTTCCATTCCGATCTGTCCAGTGGTCAATCCTTCAATGTTAGCCTTCTCACGATCGACAACAATTGAAATTTCCGGATTGAAAAGATCCACGTCAGGCTGCAGGTTCTCGATTCCTTCCACGCGATTAGTGTCGAGGAAATTGTAGAGCTGCGTTGCCACGGCAGAGATATTCTCGAAGTCATCGCCGATGATTTCAATATTAACCGGAGGGTCAGTGGGAGGACCACCATCTTCCTGTGCCACCTCAACACTGGCGCCGGGTATTCCCTGCACCACGCGCCGTATCTCATCCATAAACGGTCTTGTGCTCTTACCATGGCGCTTCTCGAATTCCACGAAGGAAACCTGGATACGGCCAAGGTTCGACTGCACGCTCCTGTTGTTATCACGTGGATTGTTGGCGCTCACTGCCACATTGGTGATCACACTCTCCACGATTCCGTTTTTCTCCGGCATTTCGTCTTCCAACACTTTCACCACTCTCTGCTCAAGCACACGAGTGACGCTGTCTGTATACTTAACATCACTACCCACAGGCAACTTCAGGTAAACATACACGAAGTTGGGATCCCCGCTCGGGAAGAACGTTGTCTTGTTTCCTCTCACCATTAATGCAACAAGTGAAATGGCGAATATTCCAAACAATGAAACGAATGCCCACACCGGACGCTTGCCCACGAGGATCCATCTCAATAATTTCTCATAGCGCCTCATGAGTCCTGGTAGCACTTTGTTCTGGAAGGCGTGAATCCATCCATTCAGCACGTATGCATTGAACACCATCAGGATTGCCATGAAGAGAAGGAAGTTCGCGATACCATGCATTCCCGGGAGGTGCAACAGTACGCCGGCAATGAGGAAGGTGAGGAACCACTTGTTTCTGAAGACTGCTTTCTTCGGCTTCTGATGTTCCTTCCCTTCAGGACGCATGAAGCTTACCGCAAATACGGGGTTGAACACAAAGGCAACGATGAGAGATGCCGCCAGCGTGAGAATGAGAATCGTCGGAAGGTAGATCATGAACTTACCGATCAATCCTCCCCAGAACAGCAACGGCACAAACGGCGCGAGGGTTGTGGCCGTACCCGCTAACACAGGTATGAACACCTCACCCGCAGCCTCTTTAGCCGATCGGACTATTGGTACCCTTCCATTGTCGTAAATCCTGTGCGTGTTCTCGATCACCACAATGGCGTCGTCCACAATGATACCTAGCCCGAACAACAATGCGAAAAGCACAATGAAGTTTAGTGTCACGCTCGTCCCGACAATGCTATCCGCTATCGGCAGGAACATGAACGCGACAAACACACTCAACGGCACACTCAGCGCCACGAAGAACGCATTGGTCACTCCCATGAAGAACATGAGGATGAACAACACGAGTATGAATCCGATGATGATTGTATTGATGAGTTCGTTGAAGGAAGTCTTCGTCTGCTTGCTCTGATCACCTGTAATTACCACTTTCAGATCCTTCGGCAGCTCTTCCTTCGTCTGCATCTCTTCAACAATTCTCTTGATATTATCCGCCGCCGCTATGAGGTTTTCACCAGCACGCTTGACGATATTCAGCGTAACAACATTCTTTCCGTCCAGGCGCGCATAACTATCCCTTTCTTTAATTGTATCCCTGATCTCTGCAATATCGCGGAGGTACACAGTCGCACCCTGTGCGCTGCTTCGAACCACGATGTTCTGCATGTCGCGCGCAGTTTCAAACTGACCTTTGATACGCAGGGTTCTCTTCATATCGCCGATCTCGAGAAGACCACCAGTGATGTCCATGTTCTCTCTCGCAATGGCATTCTCAATATCCATGAAGCTCACCCTTGCGGATGTCATCTTGTATGGATCAACGTTAACCTGAATTTCTCTCTCAGGTGCACCCACGATCTCTGCACGTGTGATCTCCGGCAACTCCTCAAACCTATCCTGCATCCTGTCCGCGTATTCCTTCAAAGTGATTCCGTCATAGTCACCACTAAGGTTCACGAACATGATCGGCATCTCACTGAACGCGAACTCCTGTACATTCGGTTCCTCCGTCAAATCCGTCGGTAGCTCCGAGCGGGCATTATCAATCGCGTCCTTTACTTTTTGCCTTGCAACTTCAGTCTTTACATCTGTATCGAATTCTACAATGATAAGGCTGTAATCAGTCTGCGAAATACTCTGAATCTTGTTAACCTTGGCGCCGCTGATTCCTTTCAACTCCTTTTCTATTGGCTGCGTCACCAGGTTTTCGATATCACGTGGCGAGTTACCTACGTAAATCGTGGTGATGGAGATCGTAGGCACCACAATGTCCGGGAACTGCTCCTTAGGCATTGTCTGAAACTTGGTCAGCCCGAATATGGAAATGATGATGGCAATGATGTAGATCGCCGTTCTATTGTCGATGGCCCAGCTTGTAAGCTTGAACTCCTTGAATTTTTTACTGACTCCTTCTAAAGGTTTCATATTGTTGAGTTAGGTTGCAATTAATTAGGTAAGGGGATTAGTACGCAGGCAATTTCACAATTTGAAAATTTGAAAATGATTGGACCACTATTTTCTAATACTCAATTGCGTCCGCCAATTATCTCATTATCTAATTAATCAATTAGCTAATTAATCTACTTTCCTGCAGTGATTGATTGTCCATCGTACAATGTCTGGTAACCCTCCGTGATGATGAGGTCGCCAACTTTCAATCCTGATGTAATCTCCATCATTCCGCCATACGATTCTCCGACTGTTACCACTCGCCTGCGAGCCACAAGCCTTCCATTATTGTTAGCCTGCTCAGCCACGAAGAGGTATCTTCCCTTTTCATCACTCAGCACGATGTTCAAAGGAACTGTGATGGCATCCGGATTTGTGTAGTCCTGAATTTTCACAATTGCCGACTGATTAGGGCGAAGGTCTTTATCGTAAGGAAGGCGTCCCTCAATTGTGAATGACCGTGTAGTGGGATCAATCAACTTGCTCGCTACCGTAACTTTTGTTTTGATGACCCTGTTGTTCAGTTCGGGCAACACAACTTCGAGAGGTGAACCAACCTTAATCTTCGAGAGATAATTCTCGGGAACAGATACACGCACCTTCAGATTGCCGGTATTCACGATCCTGATCCCGGAGTTTGGATTTGCTGCTGAAGCAGGAGAAAAGAATTCACCAACCTTCACGTTTACCAGGTCGATTGTACCGGAGAACTCGGCAGTAACAGTTGTCTGCGCCACCTGCTCATCTGCCAG
>CBINHQ010000214.1:0-4662 GCA_966250475.1 uncultured Chitinophagaceae bacterium | reverse complement strand
GATCTCCCTCAACTTTATGTAAGAGGCATCGTATAACCAGTCTTCGTATACGTGTGTGCCGAGCGTTGTGCGGAAGTATGCACGAGCATCGACGTAAGTGTCTACGGGTTGTTTTGTTGCTGCAGAAATTCCAACGACGCGAACACCGCCACCATCGGCAAGAGGATCTCTCACATTCATTCCGTTCTCATTTATTGCTGCAGTTTCTGGTGCCATACCTGTCTTTGCAAGAAGCATCTTGGTACGACTGAAGAACTGACCGCCAAATTGATAATCTATCATCGCGCTGAGATCAAATCCGAAAATTCTGAATGTGTTCTGAAAGCCACCGGTGAAGTCAGGCAACACGCTTCCGAAATTATGTGTGGCATCGGTGTACAATGGAAGATTGTTTGCTCCGAGAAGAATCTGTCCGGTAGCTGAGTCGCGTTGGTATGCCTTACCCACAAGACTTCCAAATGGCATTCCCACATATGAGTTCAGGAAGCTCGTCACGCTGGAATAAGTTGTGGATCCGTATGCATACACATTTGTACCTGGATACAATTCAACCACCATGCTGTTGTTCTTTGCAATGTTGAACACCGCATCCCATGAGAAATTCTTGGTGCGGAATGGCGAACCGGTAAGTGTGAGTTCGATGCCTTTATTCTCGATGAGGCCTGCATTAATTGTTGTTGAACCGAATCCGCTAGTACCTGAAACATCGAGCTTCAGAATCTGGTTGCGGTTCTTCTGCATGTAATAAGTGAAGTCAACTCCAAGCCTGTTGCCAAAGAATGCCAGGTCTGCGCCAACTTCATAAGAGTTAGCGAATGAAGGTTGAATGTTCGGGTTGTTCAGGTTGTCAGGCACAGCCAGGGTGTTGACGGGCTTTGCGGGTTCTTCAGGAGTGTAAACAGTACCCACACCATAGACAAAGGAAGTTTCGTAAGGACTCAAATCCGATCCTGCCTTCGCGTAGCTCATCCTGATTTTACCGAATGAAAGCGGCTTCCAATCAAACATTTCGCTAAACACCCAGCTTCCGGAAATGGAAGGATACCAGTATGAATTATTATCCTTCAACAATGCGCTCGAATTATCATTCCTGATTGATGCATCGATGAAGAAAGTATTCTTGTAACCTACTGAAGCCATTCCATAGATGCTGCGAATCTCTTTTCTAAGAAGGTAATTGCTTGTGTAAGGCCTGTCGATAGATGCTGCAATGTTGTAGAATCCGGGAGATGAGAGACCGCCTTGTGTTGCCTGCGCGATTTCTGTGTATTTGCGTTTGTAAATGTTACCACCGAGATTGGCATCGAGGGTGAAATCATCCCACGCCTTGTTATACGATGCCATAAACTCATAGTTCAATTCCCTGTTCTGATACTTTCCAACTGAATAAGCTGATGTTCTTCTTCCGCCTACTGCTGTCTTTTCCTCGATGTTTTGTGTGTAGATGTCGGTGCGAATGAATCCACTCAGTTTCAGATTATGAAGAATCTGATATGTTAAACCGATATCGCCAAACACACGATCCCTGCTGTCGTTAGTCGGATTCTCATACACTTCGAAATAGGGATTGTTCCAATAAAGCGGATTGAAATTGTCGATCAATCCTGTAGTTGTATTTGGTCTGCGCAGATTCCAGTTCAGGAAAGTTCCATCGGGATACTTGTAATTTTTCAATCTCTTCATATCTACATTACGCTGGAACCACTGCACCATGTAACGCGCTCCATGTTCTGATCCCTGGTAGGGACGTTGCGCACTGTTGGTTGCGTAATTGATGTTGGTAGCAACATTGAGCTTCTTTGTAAGATCGAGCCCTGCACTCACGCCCACATTGTTTCTTCTAAGCCAGGTGTTGGGTTCAACGCCTTCAATTCTTGTATCGTTAAAGCTCAGGCGGAAAGTGCTGTTTTCATTCCCACCGGAGATTGTAACTCCGTTGTTGATGTTACTTCCAGTGCGATAGTAGTCCTCGATGTTACTAGGATGAGGAATAAAAGGACGCAGCTGACCGTATTCCGGATCCTGCGGATAGAAGCTGAACACATGTCGCACGGGAGTTCCATCCATTATCGGGCCCCAGCTCTCATCCACGCTCATATCCACATACTTGTCTCCATTGGGAAGCGTGCGCCAGGTCTGGCTTGAACCGCCTCCGTAAATATTTTGCAATGGGAAGAAATTGCCAGCCCTTTCAACTGAAAATGCTGAATTCACCTGCACGTCTACTCTCTTCGCCCCTTTCTTTCCTTTCTTAGTTGTGATCATGATCACACCGTATTGTCCTCTGATTCCATACAGCGCCGAAGCCGCAGGACCTTTCAACACGTTTACCGATTCAATGTCTTCAGGATTTACATCTTGCCCGAGATTTCCAAAGTCGGCCTTGTCGCTGCCGGCGAAATTCGCGTTTGAGATTGGAGTTCCATCTACAACAATCAGCGGCTGATCGGTACCAGCGATAGAATTCACACCGCGGATCTTTATCTTCTGCGTTCCTCCCATGCTTGCGCCAGATGAACCAGTCACTTGCACACCTGCGATCTTTCCGGCGAGTGAACCGAGTACATTTTGTTCTTTAGTCAAAGTGAGATTATCACCCTTCACTTGCTGCGTGCTGTAGCCAAGTGAACGTTCCTTTCTTGAAATGCCGAGGGCCGTCACCACAACCTCAGAGAGGCTGTTCTCCTTGCTCTTCATTTGTATGTTCACCTGCGCAGTGGCATTATCTCCCACTGTCACCTGTTGTGTTACCGCATCGAAACCTACAGCGCTCACCACGATTGTGTAAGTTCCGGCAGCGAGATTATTAATTGTGAATTCTCCGTTGGCATTTGCGACTACGCCAATCTGAACACTTGCAATGCTTATTGATGCATTTGCAACCGGATTACCATTTTCGTCTGTCACCTTTCCCCGAATACTTCCGTCAGGCTGCTTTTCAATTTCCATTATCGTCCTCACCGTTACTTTCGAATTCTTCTTGATGACGATGTTTGAATTCACCTGTTCGAATCCAAGATCAGTTCCTTTCAGAAGCTCGTCGAGAACTTTTGCGAGCGAGACTTCCTTGCCTTCGTAGCTGATGTTGCGGTAGGGAGATACATCATTTGTCTTGTAAGTGAAGGGCATCTTCGTTAAGCCTTCGATTTTGCGAAGGGCACTCTTGAGAGACACATTCCTTAGCTCTACTGTAACGATGACCTTGTCGAGGTCCTGGCCTCTGCCCTCCCTGGCGAGCAGCAAACCGCTGAGTGACAATAGCAAAGCAATTAAGGTGATTCTCATAAGTGAAGCTTTTGTGGTTAGGTCTCGAAGAGCCCCATGCAACCAATCGTTTTTGGAAAAGCCCGTTCCCAGCGGGACGTGCTTTTTTACGGACAAATTCATAGATTTGATTGTTTTAATAATTCGTAAAAGGGTTATTCAGAACAGGCCGTATCGGGTCGCATCCGGTGCGTCCAATTTTTTTATTTTATGGGTGGTGATCTGTCCATATTCTGGTTTTGGTTATTAATAGATCATGTAGACTCCCTGTTCTTCGCGTAGTCGGAGGTCAGTCAGTTTGCACAGCACCTGCAAGGCTTGTACAACGCCGATCTCACGCTTGAACGAAGTTGATATCCGGAGGTCCCTGATCGAATCATCTTTGAGTCTTATCTCTGCATTGTAAGTTCTCTCGAGGTCATCGATGATGTCCTGAAGCACCTGGTCATCAAACACGATGTTACCCTTCTGCCATGCGGCCACTTCTGTTGAATGAATGTTTTTCTCCTGCACCTCTTCCTTGCTGGCTCCGAGCTTTACCTGTTGCCCTTCAATCAAGGTTGTCGACCAGCCATCCTGTCGCGCTACTTTCACCTTACCACGGCTCACGGAAACGACAATAGATTTCTGTCCCGGATAGGCCTTGATGTTGAAGGCCGTTCCAAGAACCATGGTAGAAACGTCTCCGGTCTTGATGATGAAGGGAATCTTGTCTGCATGCTTCACGTCGAAATATGCTTCGCCAGAGAGAACCACTTCGCGCTTTGTCTCGCTAAAATGATCGGGAAACTCGAGTGAACTTGCTGCGTTTAACCAGACTTCTGTGCTGTCTTCGAGCAGGAGATATTTAAACTCTGAGCGGTTGGTGATTTTCTTTGTGAGAGATGAAAGGGTAACTGAGCTTTGATCGTTGATCTTATTCTGGAAAAGCCAGAAGATGCTTGCGAAGATCAGCACGGCTGCGGCGATGCTGACCCAGGCGCCACGGCTCTTCTTCTTCTCCTGAACAGGTGCCTGTGGAGCGAGAGTCCATTCCGGTTCGCTGAGTACGAGCCGTCCGAGCTCATTTACATGCGTGATGCCTGAAGGGCTGTTTAATAAATTATGATAGACGTCTTTAACGAGCTGGCGTATCTCCTCATCATGCTCGGCACGTTGAATGAGTCCCAAAAACTCCTCCAGTTCCTTTTCGGTACATGCGTTTTCGATGTAGCACTGGAACAAATAATGCAATCGTTCTTCCATTGATGGTCAAGCCTCCATTGGGAAGACGAATGGGAGGAGGAAAGTTCCTATTGGGAGGGGGAAAAAGTTGTGAGTTGACCGTGGACCGTGGACCGTGAACCGTTCAATTAAAAGACCTATCTATTATGCCATCCAAAAAGACTTTGTATTGTA
>CBINHQ010000213.1:0-4684 GCA_966250475.1 uncultured Chitinophagaceae bacterium | reverse complement strand
GTCACGCGCTTGTATACGCCGAAAATCGTTCCTATCGAAACATTCACATCAATATTGCCGCTACCATCGAGCGGATCGAACAGGCACACATATTTCGAGTTCTTACTTACCGCATCGTCGAAAGCCACATACTCATCCAGTTCCTCGCTGGCGATCCCTGCGCAGCTGATGCCATGCTGCAATACGCCCATGAACTGTTCATTCGCGAATACGTCGAGCTTCTTCACGTCCTCGCCCTGCACATTCACACTGCCCGCATCGCCGAGAATGTCCACAAGTCCGGCCTTGTTTACTTCCACATTAACCCTCTTCGCTGCAAGGCCAATATCACGCAAAAGGGTACTCAATTCACCCGTGGCGTTGGGTATGTGGCGAAGCTGCTGAATGGTAAATTCGTCAAGTGTTAATACTCTCCTGTTGATCATGTTTTTGAGATCGATTGGTTGGGGGCAAATGTATGTAAGTTTAGGGAGAGTTTTGGATGGTTGACAATTGACCGTCGACCGTTGACCGTAGACAGTTGACCGTAAGGATCCCCTTATGGAAGACGGTTTGCCAATCCAAGGATTCGGTCAACGGTTAACGGTCAACGGTAAACGGTAAACGGTTAACGGTCCACAGTCAAAAATCAACTTCATCCTCCAACTATTTATCTTTGCCCCACATGAAAATCTTCAAATTCGGCGGAGCATCGGTGAATAGCGTGGAACGCGTTAAGAACCTTGGTGAGATCCTGGAAAAATACAAAGACGAAAAAATACTGGTGGTGATTTCGGCGATGGGAAAGACCACCAACGCACTCGAGAAAGTAGTTCAATCATTCCATGAAGGAAGAAATGATGAAGCTCTGCAACTCTTCGAGCAGGTGAAGAAGCAACACATGAACTTCGCAAAATACCTGCTCGTTACCCACTACCTCGAATGTGAAAAGCAACTGAAGGATTTCTTCACCGAAGTTGAATGGCTCCTGCACGATAAACCTGTTAATGGATATGATTATTATTACGATCAGATCGTTTGCGTAGGCGAATTACTCTCAACCGCTCTCGTGAGTCACTATCTGCGCGAAGCAGGAATAGCCAACACCTGGCTCGATGTGCGAGACATCATCAGAACAGACGACAACTTCAGGGATGCGAACATCGACTGGGAATTCACCACCTCCGCCACGGAAAGGCTTATTCGTCCCGCACTGGACGAAACCCCCATCGTTATCACACAAGGCTTCATTGGATCTACCGATGAAAACGAAAGCACCACTCTCGGAAGAGAAGGCAGTGACTACACCGCAGCCGTGTTCGCAAATATTCTCAATGCAGAGAGTCAGACAATCTGGAAGGATGTTTCGAGTGTGATGAATGCCGATCCTAAACAATTTCCCACTACAATCCCTATTCCCGCTCTCAATTACAGGGAAGTTATTGAGATGTCATATTTCGGCGCGCAGGTGATTCATCCGAAGACCATCAAGCCCCTGCAGAATAAGCACATTCCGCTTTATGTGAAATGCTTTCTCGATCCTTCACTACCCGGCACTACTATTCATCATGGGAAACAAGATCCACTTCCTCCCATCATCGTGCTGAAGGATAAGCAGGTGATGCTTCAGTTCAATACGAAGGATTTTTCATTCGTAGGTGAACAAAACATAGGCTACATCTATTCTCTCTTCGAAAAACTAAGAGTAAAACCAAACCTCACGCAAAATGCAGCCATAAGTTTCCTCTGCATTATGGATGATCACCAGGATAAAATCCAGGAACTCGCTCTCGAAGCATCAAATCAATTTGAAGTAACCGTATTGCGCGGGTTAGAATTGCTAACCATCAGGCATTACAACGAAGAAATTGTACACGAACTTACAAGTAGAAAAAACATCTTATTGAGACAGCAAACACCTGAAACCATTCAGATCGTCATTAACTAATTAACCAATTATCTAATTATCTAATTATCTAATTATCTAATTAATTAGCCGAGACCGTAACAGTCTGTATCATCTTCTTGGGAACAGGCTTATCATTGAGGATCGCCGGCTTCCATTCAGGCATATTCTCCATGCGGCGGATGAGTTCATCATTGAAGTCTTCATCACTGCTTCCGCTAAGGATTTTGAAGTTTGTGGGAACACCATCAGTATCCACGATGAATTCAACCTTTACATAACTCTTGTTGATTCCATCAGGCAGAAATTCTACCATCTCCTTTCCAAGGTTTTCGAGGAAGGCCATGAAAGCATCTCCCCCGCCCTTGTATTCGGGCCACTGATGAACTGCATCTTCAAGCTTTCCAATCTTGCGGTAGCGGTGAATCACGGGAATGCGCTTTTCCGGCGCTGCGAGCTCGAAACTCTTGCGACTCGATCCATTGATGAGGTATTCACCACGGTCGTTGATCATCACCACGGGCAGCTTCTTGTGTTTTTCAAAATAGTTGAACGCAAGTTCGAGTCTCTCGGCGAATTCCTTCAGCGTAGGATCATCCTTCGTGAGATTGCTGAGGTAGTTCACACTCCTCTTCACATTGTACCTGATAGGGAAGATGTGTACGGGAATGTAATCCTGTCCCTGGTTCCTCGCATGCGCGCCAAGAATGTAGACCTCATCGATCTGTTCATCGGTAAGAGGAATGCAGCCAACCGTCACGCAACTTCCATGGATGTAGATCGCGCTTCCCGGCCTGAGGGAGTCGCTGAGTATCCTGTCTGATGCGTTTGGGTAATTGATTCCGAGTGATAGGTAGTAAGTACTGCGGGGGTTGAATTCGTTGATATAATAAAAACCTTCGGGAACCTGATAGTCCCCTTCCATTCTCTTCGGACCGAGCGTGCCTGCCAATGCACAAACCTTATAAGTCTTGAAGAGCTTGAATGGTTCGTTGAGTTCATCCTTCACCCAAACTTCCAATTGACTATCGTACTTGAACGAACGGATGTAGATGTATTTCGCGGGCCAGGAAAGGCCTTTGGCGGCAAATTGTTTTTGGAGAGTATCTTCTTTTCTTCTAAACGATTCATCGGGCCTTTCGAAGGTCTTTTGATAGTCTATGAAGGATGCATAATATCCACCTGCCCTCTGTGCGGATGGCTGCGCATTGACACCGATACTACCGCCCACAAGAGCCATTACAATTACAGCCGGAATTAATAGGTTCTTCATATTCTTCATTAATCATGAATAACGGATGGATGGCAGGATTATTCTCAGGTGTCGAAAACTCTTTGTAAATATAACCCTAAAATACGAAACAGGGGCTCAACCGGTCAAGGTAAAAAGCCCCTGTATTAATCCTAAAGATTTCCACGTGCTGCCTGTTCGCGTTCTATTGCTTCAAACAGGGCCTTGAAGTTTCCTTTTCCAAAGCTCTTCGCTCCCTTTCGCTGGATGATTTCAAAGAAGAGCGTCGGGCGATCCTGCACCGGCTTGGAGAAAAGTTGCAAAAGGTAACCCTCATTATCGCGATCCACGAGAATGCCGAGTTCCTTCAATGGCTCAAGGTCCTCATCAATCTGTCCCACTCTTGCAAGCAAGTCATCGTAATAAGATGTTGGCACTTTAAGGAATTCAACTCCGCGGCTCATGAGTTCGCGAACCGTCTTCACAATATCATTCGTGGCCATGGCTACGTGCTGCACGCCTTCGCCGTTATAGAATTCGAGATACTCTTCTACCTGCGATTTCTTTTTTCCTTCCGCAGGCTCATTGATTGGAAATTTAACATACCCGTTTCCGCTGCTCATCACCTTACTCATCAGCGCGGAGTACTCAGTAGAGATATCCTCATCATCGAAAGAAAGAATATTCTTAAAGCCCATCACATCTTCATAAAATTTCACCCAGGGATTCATCTGGTTCCATCCCACATTGCCCACGCAATGGTCCACGTACAGCAATCCTGTATCAGTTGGCTTAAAGAGCGGGTTCGACCATGCCCTGTATCCTGGCATGAAGGCTCCGTTATAATTCTTTCGCTCGATGAAGAGATGCACTGTATCACCATATGTATGAATCCCGCTCATCACCACTTCTCCATCATCATCCTTTAAGCGGACCGGCTGCATGTAGCTCTTCGCTCCGCGCTTCGTAGTTTCTTCCCATGCCTTCGTGGCATCACCCACACGAAGTGAAAGAGATTTCACACCATCGCCGTGCTTGTATATATGATCGGCGATGGGATTCTCCCCCCTAATCGGTGTAGTGAGCACAAATGTGAGCTTGTTCTGCCTCACTACGTAGCTCGCACGATCCTTCACACCCGTCTCGGGACCGGAATATGCAATCGCCTGGAATCCGAAGGCTGACATATAATAATGTGCGGCCTGCTTTGCATTGCCCACATAGAACTCCACATAGTCGGTTCCTTCCAGGGGCAGAAAGTCAGTAGCCATTTCTTTTTTTGAATCTGATGCAGTAACAGTAGACATAGTTTCGCGTTTTGTATGAGCAAAAATAAGAAAACTGCGGTAGTTAGGCGTGGATGAGAGATGGGAGTTGAGGGATGAGGGATTCAACCTTAAGAAGGTTTGCATTTTCAAAGGATCTTAAACTTGAGGACCATTGTACGCAGATTTGTTATGATGAATTATGATCAGTTATGATCGATCATAATAAATCTTAAGCAATCATATAAAATCCGCGTACAATGGTCTTGCACCTGTTAACGGCCAACGGTCAACTGTCAACGG
>CBINHQ010000212.1:0-4690 GCA_966250475.1 uncultured Chitinophagaceae bacterium | reverse complement strand
TTTTACACTTCCATTGGGTTTGTGTTATTGGCTGTGGCGATATTATTGAGTAAGCCGGATGAAGGATTCATGAGGCCGCTCACTCGATCGTCGAGAGGAAGTATGGCGATCAGGTTGATCACGCCTGCTGCGTTGTTGGTACCGTCATTGTTGGGATGGCTGAGGGTAATGGGTGATTGGTATGGTCTCTATCCTTCCCGCCTGGGGATATTGTTTTTTACGTTAGGGTTTATAATAGTCTTCTTGTTTGTGGCGGTGTATGTGGCAACTGTATTAAACAGGAGAGACTTGAAGGATAAGGAAGACAAAGAAGCATTATGGAGGAGTGAGGAGCAATTGGAGGCGATATTCGGAGGTGCGCCGGATCCCGTAGTGGTGATTGATGAAAAGGGAGTAGTGGTGAGATGGAATCCTGAGGCTGAGAAATGATTTATCTGGACAACAGAGGAAGCAACGGGAAGAAAGTTAAAGGATCTGATAATAACACCGGAATTTCATAATGCGCATGAAAGAGGAATGGAGCGGTATATTAAGACGGGAGTGCAGAGCATAATTGGAAGGACAGTTGACATGGTTGCGTTGGATAAGCGCGGGAAGCAGATTGATGTTTCGCTTCGCATTTCTCCGATGAGGTTGAAGGGGCAGGTGTTGTTTGTGGGTTTTTTGCGTGACATACGCGAGAAGAAGAAGATTGAAAGGCAAATGCTTGAGTTTAACAGGGAGTTGAGCAGGCAGGTGGAGCAGAAGACGAAAGAACTGACTGAGATATTCGAGAGGCTCACTGATGGATTCATTGCGCTTGACAGTGAGTTGCGGTATACATACATGAATGCAAAAGCGGGACAGATAACGCGTAGAGTTCCTGCTGAAGTAATTGGAAGACGAATTTGGGATGAATTCCCTGATGCGATTGGATCGGAAACCTATAATGCGATTGAGAAGGCCATAAATGAGCAGTGCTATGTTGTGAACGTGGACAGGTATGAGCCACTTGATCTTTGGCAGGAGAATCATATATATCCATCTGGAAGCGGGTTGGTGATAATCATTCGTGATATTACTGAATACAGAATGGCGGAGATGAAGTTGAGGAAGAATGAAGAGAAATACAGAACATTAGTGGAGGAAGCTTCGGATGCGATACTGGTATTTTCGCCGAAGGAGAATCGGTTTGTGGAAGTGAATAAGAAAGCAATGGAGATGTTCGGTATTTCTATAGATGAATTAATGGGATCAATGGTGCAGAAGTTTAAATTCAGTATGCTTTCTTTGCCAACAGAAAAATTGGAGAAGGGGGAATCGGTGAGAGTTGAAACAATGTTGCAGTCAGCAACGGGAGAGGGAATGACGGTGGAAACATCGGCGAGGAGGATGACGGATGGGAATTACCTGGCGATCATCAGGGATATTACGCAGAGGAAGAAGGCAGAGGGTGAGTTAAAGAGATTGAATGAGGAGTTGAGGAAGTTAACGGGTCATTTGCATAGCGTGAGAGAGGAAGAGCGAACGCATATAGCGAGGGAGATACATGATGAATTGGGTCAGCAGTTGACTGTAATGAAGATGGATGCTTCGTGGGTGATTAAGAGGCTCTCGGAGAGTGAGGGATCTGTGAGGGAGAAGATGGCGGAATTGCTCATCATGATAGATCATACGGTAAAGAGTATTAGAAGGATATCCTCGGAATTGCGTCCTAGTTTGTTGGATGATCTTGGATTGGTGGCGGCGATGGAGTGGCATTTGGAAGAATTTCACAAAAGGTCGGGTATAGCGAAGGAATTTCAATCAGAGCCCAATCATGTTGATCTTCCTGATGTAGTGAAAATTAATTTGTTTCGCATATTTCAGGAGTCGTTGACTAATATTGCGAGGCATGCGGAGGCGACGCAGGTAAATGTGCGATTGAAAACAGAGAATAACGATTTAATTTTAACTATTGTTGATAACGGTAAGGGATTTGCTAAGGAGAGTGCGAGCAAGAAGACGCTGGGGATTCTGGGTATGAAGGAGAGGACGTTGATGATTGGGGGTAAGTTTCAAATATCAGGTGAACCAGGCAGGGGTACGAAAGTAACGGTTGTAATACCAGCTAACAGATAAATTGATATTATGCTAAGAATTCTAATTGCCGATGACCATGCTGTTGTAAGGAAGGGGTTGAAACAGATTTTGATTGAGGAGTACCCGTCAGCCAGGATAATGGAGGTGGGAGATGCGGAGAGTTTGCTACGTGAAGTGATAGGTGATTCGTGGGACATAGTGATTTCCGACATGAATATGCCGGGGAGGAGTGGGTTGGATGCGTTGTCGCAGATCAGGCAGGTGGCGCCGCAGTTGCCGGTGTTGATAATGAGTATGTATCCGGAGGATCAGTATGCGTTGAGGGTGTTGAAGGCGGGTGCGTCGGGGTATTTGGGCAAGGATAATATTCATGATGATATAATAAAGGCGATACAGACGGTGCAGTTGGGAAAGAAGTATATCACGCCTTCAATTGCGGAGAAGCTTGCTAATGCGATTGGGGATTCTTCTGATTTGCGTCCGCATGAGTTGTTATCAGACCGCGAGTTTGATGTCTTTAAGCTTCTTGCTTCTGGCAAGGCTGTATCCGATATTGCTGCACAACTTTCTCTCAGTGCTACTACAGTGAGCACATATAGATCCAGGATAATGGAAAAGATGAACATGAAGACCAATGCGGAGTTGACTCGATATGGATTGGAGAATAATCTGATCTAGTAATTGGGCGATTCGCGAAGTGTATCCTGCGAATACAAAAAGGGCCAGGGTTTTGATAATAGGAGAACCGATGGCTGAACTGCAAGGCTGAATTTATTTTACCCAGGTGTAAACTATTTAGTGTCGATTTATTTTCATTGTACATGAGTGGTATCGTCATGTAGATATGAGAATTGATCGGGGTTAAGGGTTGATGATTAGGGCAACGATGTTGTTGTCAAGCCGTGGATTTTCGCGATAGGAAATCTATTGGGTAGTAAGTACGCTAATACCACAATATGTATTACAAGGATGATTAGAAAGGAAGTGTTGATCTAAACGAAGCCCCGCTGTGAGGCGGGGCGAGGGCTTCAGTGTTGGAAGCGCTGAAGTCCGTGTTTGGGTTAACCCGAGTATCAATTAAGGCTATCAACTGAATTAAGAAACCCAAACAAAGCAAAGCTATGCAATTAAGAGTTTTCGGACTTCGATCATCAACCTTATTGACTATGAAACTTTTGATTTTGCTAACGGTAGTTGCGTGTTTCCAGGTCTCAGGCCGTGGGTTTGGGCAGCGGATTACGCTTGATTTGAAGGATGTGTCGTTGGAGGTGGTGTTTAAGGAGATTAGGAAGCAGACGGGCTATTCGTTTGTGTATACGAGGGAGCAGGTTAAACGTTCCCAAGATGTGACAATCCAAGTTCAGAATGTTGATCTAAATACTGTTCTTGATCAATGCTTCCGTGATCAACCATTGTCGTATCTGATTAAGGATCGTTACATCGTAATTCAGAATAAGCGCAATAAACCAGAGGTCGCAGGGGAGAAGAATTTCCTGATTGATGTTTCTGGGAAAGTAATAAATGAATCCAAAGAGCCATTGGTTGGGGTAACCGTATTTGCAAAACGATCTGGGAAGACCTCTGTGACAAATGAAAATGGTGAATTTTCCTTACAAAAGATCCATGAAGACGACATATTGGTACTAACAAGTATTGGATATTTTAAGCAGGAAATTGAGGTGAACAATCGCAATCAGTTGTTGATTCAGATGGATATTGCGATTGGAAGTTTAGACGAGACGATTGTCATGGCCTATGGTAAAACCAGCCAAAGGTTAAATACTGGTAATATTGCTAAAATTAGTGCAGAAGAGATATCGAGAGCACCAGTTGCAAATCCTCTAGCTGCGATGCAGGGCAGAGTGCCAGGTGTAACAATTGTTCAGTCAAATGGAATTCCTGGTTCCGCATTCCGCATTCTTATTCGTGGTCGTAACTCTGTGCAACAAGGTACAGAACCTTTATTTGTTATAGATGGTGTTCCATTTGCACCTAACAACAGTAATATTAATAATCTGGCATCAATTGCTGCTTCAAGCATAGGTGCTGGACTGAGTCCTTTTAACTCAATTAATCCATCTGACATTGAGAGTATTGAAGTATTGAAGGATGCAGATGCTACAGCGATCTATGGATCAAGAGGGGCAAATGGGGTTGTGTTGATTACGACAAAAAAGGGAAATAAAGGGAAGGCAAAAATTAACCTAAAATTTTATTCAGGTATAAGCAAAGTGACTAAGGTTCCAAGATTCCTTAATACCAAGGAATACCTTTCTATGCGACGGGATGCCTTCCAAAGTGATGGTATTGTGGCCGATGCTACGAATGCTCCAGATCTTCTTATTTGGGATACTTCAAGGTATACTGATTTTGCGAAAATGTTGATAGGCGGCACGGCTTCAATAGCCGACTTTCAAGGTTCGATTTCCGGGGGGTCTAAAAGTACATATTACTCGTTTGGTTTAGGTTTACATAGAGAAACTACTGTATTGCCAGGGGATATGTCGGATACGTGGTCAACATTTTAGGCAAGCTTCACGCATCAGAGTGAAGACAGACGTCTATCTCTAAATTTTCTCACTACATATTCGTATGACAATAATAAGCTTCTCCCTTCCAACGAGGCAAT
>CBINHQ010000211.1:0-4696 GCA_966250475.1 uncultured Chitinophagaceae bacterium | reverse complement strand
TTCACCGGCTTCGTTAATCCTCTGCAATCCGCCCAGGCGAGTTGTGATCCACACCCTGTTCTTCGAATCCGTGAAGAGGCCGAGTATGCCGTCGTTCACGAGTCCATTCCTGCGGGTGAGTACCTTGTCGATTGATTGTGTCTTCCTGCTGAAACGGTTCAGCCCGTTGGAGGTGCCGATGTAAACGTATTGCGGCGTACCCGATAAGGAAAGCACCAGGTCGTTCGAGAGGCCATTCTTCTGGTTGTAGCGATGCAGTTTCCCATTCGCATAACGATGCACGCCCATGCCGGCAGTTCCTACCCAAACCTCTCCTTCACCATCCTGGTAAATGGGAAGGATGATCTTGCCATTCAATTGTAATTCCGCAGGTGATGAGAGAATCTGTGCGGGCTTCAACTGCACGAGTCCTGAAGAGTTTGTGCCAAGCCATGCATGCGTCTCCGTCACGAGAATGGCGCGAATGCCGTCGTGTGCATATTGGTCCTGCTCGGGTGTGGTAAATTCCTTTCCGTCAAATACCTGGTAGCCTTCACTTCGGTAACCAATCCATAATCTTTTATGCGCATCGTAAAACAGGCTGTTGATGTAGTTTTCCTTCACGCCCGCCATCTCTGTGATGCTGTTCGTTTCAGCATTGTACCGGAAGAGTCCGTTCGTTGCCGTTCCGATCCAAAGATCATTTCCACTACCTTTCTCCAGCCTCGTAATCGACATTCCTTCGAAGTAGGATATTTCAGTTTCTTTGGAATTGGTTGAGCGCATGGCAAACAAACCATGACTTGTGCCGATGTACATCTGTCCGCCTGCGAACTTCATCGCCTCGATGGCGCCGCTGTTTACCTGCGTCCAGTTCGAACAGGCATAGATGGAATCCTCGATCAGGAAATAGAGTTTTCCATTGCTGGTGCCGGCCCACACAGTGCCGTTGCCATCCAGTTCAATGGTGGTGATCCAACCGCCAATCGTATGTTTCGAGAAATCGATGATCTGCTCAACCTCTTCCCTGATGCGAATGATCGAATTGCGGCTCGATGCCCAGAGGTCTGCGCCATCCACGAACATGTGATAGAAGATATTCGAATGAAGTCCGGGTGTATTCGCCTCGTTGATCACTTTGAACTGCGCACCGTCGAAGCGAAATAGTCCTTCCTCTGTGCTGCCCCAGAGATAACCTGTTGAATCGTGCACGAGGGAGAAAACTGAGTTTTGGGGAAGTCCCGACTGATTGTCCCAGTTGCGGTAAACGAAATCATACCTTGGATTATCCTGGAAGAGAGCCTGGGCCACGACCTTATTCCCCACGGTGAGACCGCAGAGCAGGAAGGAAAGTAATGAGATAAAAATGGTTCGGTGGTGGCTGTTACTAATCATGCTTTTCACAGGTATCCGGCTACCACAGGGCATGCCTGGATTTTAATAAACGCTCAATTTACGACGACATTGCCTAATTATCTAATTAGCCAATTAGCTTATTAGATAATTAAGTAATTGACTAGTTTGCGCTAAGAAAAAACACACATCATGGTTCGGACAATCGTCCTGCTGACCGTGTCAAACATCTTCATGACGTTTGCCTGGTACGGTCATCTGAAATTTAAGGAACTTCCCTTATGGAAGGTTGTGCTTATTAGTTGGGGTATTGCGTTCTTTGAATACTGCCTGATGGTTCCTGCAAATCGACATGGATTTGTGAACGGGTTTAATGGCTTTCAACTAAAGATGGCGCAGGAAGTGATCACGCTGGTAGTATTCTCTGTCTTCGCGGTCTGGTACCTGAAGGAGCCATTTCACTGGAGGTATCTCGTGAGTTTTGCGTTTTTGCTGGGGGCGGTGTATTTTATGTTTAGGAGGTGAACCCTGAATCGAGGTTCTGGCTGGAACTTAGGCACTGAGTTAAGAGCAGAAATACCAGAATTCAACTATCGATTTTATGCATTTTTCCGTTGTTTGGAATCTTCCTATTGAGATTAAACATATAGGGTGAAACTACTAATCTTAGCGTCAGTGTTGCTTGCAGGATGCTACAGCCAGCAAAAGACTTCCAGCCAGATCACAGGCAAGAAATTTAGATGGGTGGATCCTTTTGAGAAAGAGTTTGAAACATCTTGTGAAATCCATTTCAATTCTTCCACAACGTTTACTTATCATTGTCGCATGCATCATTTTGGGACAACTGCCAAAGGCATTTGGAAAGTTATTCCCGACAAAAAGCTTATTGTAATTGAAGTAACTGGTACTGATATATTGCCAACCTATCCGGAAAAGTTTTACAAGACTAAGGATACAATACTAATACTGAGCGAGACTATTGTTAGTCATAATGGAAAGGTGTTTAAATCTGTTGAATAGCACCTCATTTAGAAAGCTTGTAACTGAAGGCTTAGTCAAAAGGGGGCTTGATTCGGCCAGTGAGTGATTTCCTCAATTCACAGGACAATTACACCACCAGCAAACCAAAGGCCTTTGTGAACTGGATCCTGTTTGATGAGCAATTCAATTTTGTTAGCGAAAGCAGTGGGTTTGAACAGGTGGGAAATTCTGATGAGTTTTCCACGCACTTAAAGACAGATTTAACACTGGAGAAGAATGGTTATTTGTATGTTTATGTGAGTAATGAAACGCCGAATATTGATGTGTTCTTTGATAACTTGCAGGTGACGCATATTAGAGGGCCTAGTCTGGAAGAAACGCATTATTATCCGTTTGGGCTTACATTGTCCGGTATCAGTAGTAAAGCCCTCGCCTTCGGCGGTACTGAAAATAAATATAAGTACAATGGAAAAGAAGTGCAAAGTAAAGAGGTTAGCGATGGCAGTGGGTTAGAATTACTTGATTACGGGTGGCGAATGTATGATCCTCAAATAGGTCGTTGGCATGTAATAGACCCGCTGGCTGAAAAAATGCGTAGGTGGTCACCCTTTAATTATGTTTTTGATAATCCCCTTAGATTTATTGACCCTGATGGAATGGATCCTGATGAGAAGAAAGCAAAGAGAGCTGAAAGGAAGTATAAGCGAAAATTTGAAAGATTGCTAAGGCGAAACAATATTAAAAACTCCGAACAAGCCCATGCTATAATTTATGATAAGAATAAAGGGAAAAGATGGATGTGGGTTCCTGACAAATCAAATAGCGGGCATGATATGGACAGAGATCCTAATCACGGAACTTATTATTCAGCTCAGGATTTATATTTGAATAGTTCAGGAGCAACTACTACGCGGATTGTACCAAGTCGTTTAAAGGGTGTTGGTTTAGGAGCTATTGCTGGGCAGAACCCATCAGATAGCTATCTCCATTACAGAACCTACCAGCTACCGGGAAGCGGAACAGTCTCTGTAGGAGTCAATTCTACAAATGATACTTGGTCAGCTTCAATTGTTCAGGGTGGATTACTACCTGCAACACCTAGTGTTGATGATTTGACTTCAATGACAACGATTACTCCAGCCACTCCGGTGCCTGAAGGAACTACTATTCAACTGGGCCCAATCAATGTTGATATAGCCAATGGCTCTTATCTACATATAATTGTTGGGGGTAGTGGTACGAATAGTGTTTTTCAGTTTACCAGTGTAGATGCATCCTTGAAGAGACGGGTAACTGTTCCGGTAGGAGTTCCTCCTCATTATGCAATTAGCGACGGAACTTTTAATGCTCGAAGGTTAAACACAACTACGATAGATAAACTAATTGAAGATAGAAGCAATATACAAAAACAGCAATGATGAAGAAATTAATTATTTTATTCATTTTCTCAGCACTCGGTAAGGTCACCTTTGCACAACCAGGTTTTGGCAGCATGGTATTGTGCCATGATAACAAAAAAACTCTTTCATGTGTCTCAAACAATGATTACATAGTACATTTTACAGGCGGTCTTTTTTCTGGCTTCGAAACTACAGATAGTGTAGTTCTGTTTAATGAAGATTCTAAAGCTTTTATTGTTAAGAATGCTAAACCTCGCAATACAAAAGACTCTGTAATCATTTTACAATTAACCAATAAAGGCCCAGTCTTGAAAAATCGAGATAGTATTATTCTATTAACTAAAACCACAAATATTAGTGAAGAAGAGCCAGAAGCTGCAATCGTAGACTTTTTTAATTTTTTTGTTTACTTGGAATATTCTGAGGGAAAATTGCACAAGGTTAGCTTTAATGCAGGGTTAAAAGCAATTTCCCTAAATATCTTTGAGTATAAAGGGATCTATTATTGGGATATTAATGCTAAATCAAAAACAAATAGTTTTACCCTTGAATACACCTTCTCAAAACTTCAGTTGATAGCACTCAGAGATTATGCAAAAAAAAGTGGAATAAGTTTGTATTCGCAAAAGAACCGGAGTTTTTTTCGTAGGTTAGAAGTGTATAAGATAGATGCATCAGGCCTTCCTGTACCACAAAATAAAATGTTTTATAACCGCTCTGGTATTGCGCAAACTAGAAAAGGTGGTTTGGAAATAAAAGAATGCGGATGTAAATAATTAGAGGGCACAATTAGAATTACAAGGAATCTTGGTGATTTAAATTTAGAGATGTGGATGTAAAAGAGAATTACTTTATAATGCAAGATAGTCTTCAGATTGAATTTCTAAATGAACGTGTTTATGGAAAATCGAAAGTTATTTGGCTCAACTGCAACAGTTATCTTTTAGAGATTTGTGAAGCGAATTTTCCCGAAATTTCGTCAA